>JAFGIH010000547.1 GCA_016929985.1 Thermoleophilia bacterium
AGAGACGTCCTTCAGTACGGCAGCTCGGAGGGCCATCAAGGGCTCCGGCAATACATCTCGGGCCGCTACCGCGAGAAGGCCGGCCTGGACGTGCCGGTCGAAGACATCCTCATCACCAGCGGCTCGCAGCAAGGGCTCGATCTGCTCGGCAAAGTGCTTCTGAACGACGGTGATGCGCTCGTCATCGAAGAGCCAGGCTACCTAGGCGCCATCCAGGCCTTCTCCCTCTACAGACCGAAGTTCTTGCCCGTCCCCCTCACCCGGGAGGGTCTGGACCCCGACGGGCTGCGGGCCGCGCTGGCCACTGACCGCCCCAAGCTGCTCTATGCCGTGCCGAACTTCCAGAACCCGTCCGGCGTCTCCTACTCCGAACAGAACCGCCGGGAGGTGGCGGAGATCCTTTCGGCCACCGGGATTCTCCTCATCGAGGACGATCCGTACGGCGAACTCCGGTTCGCGGGACACGACAAACCCTCCTTCAAGACGCTCCTGCCCGACAACACCGTCCTTCTGGGGACATTCTCCAAGACCCTGGTGCCCGGCTTCCGGCTGGGCTGGATAGTGGCGCCGCCCGCTCTCATGCAGAAGCTGATCACGGCCAAGCAGGCGACGGACCTTCACACCGCCCATTTCACGCAGAGCATCGTATGCCGCTACGTGCACGACAACGACCCCGACGAGCACATCCGCCTCATCCGCGATGTCTACGGCCGGCAGTGCCGGGCCATGCAGGAGGCCATCCGCCGGCACTTCCCGCGGGGTGTGACGTGCACAGAGCCCGAGGGGGGCATGTTCCTCTGGGCGGAGCTGCCAGCCGGTGTGGCAGCCATCGACCTGTTCGAGCGGGCGGTACAGGACAAGGTGGTGTTCGTTCCGGGTGATCCCTTCTACGTTCGCGGCAGCAGGCACAGCACCATGCGGCTCAACTTCTCTTGTTCCGACGTCGATACCATCGAGGTGGGTATCGAGCGACTCGGCAAGGCGATTGCGGAATTCCTCTAGTCGTGCCTATCCGAACGCCGCCAGCCGCTCCTTGAGCTGCCGCACCGCATCGCGCTGAGCCTCCAGCGCCGGGTCCTCCAGAGAACCCACCTTGCTCTGGAACTGAGCCAAGTTCATCTGTGCCCGCATGAGCTGCTTCAACACCGTGCGGGCTGCGGGTCCCTTCGTCCTCTTCATCCACCGCAGAGTCTGACGCCGTTTCCGGCCGCTCCGCAGCACCTCGTACTCCTGCTCGGAGACCACGTCACTGCCCACCTCGGCCGCCATCAGCCGTCCGAAGGCCTGTCTCTCCCGCCGCCGCGCGTACACTCCCAGCAGCACCAACAGGGCCAGGAACGGCAGACCCTTGATGATGAGCGCAAAGACGAACGTCCCCGCGCCCCGGCTCATGAGCGCTTCCAGCCACGGTGAGTTCCACACGAAATGCGCAGCCCACCCCAGCAGTACACAGACCACCAGGATCCCTACGCGATGACCCTTCGTCCGGTCCCGCCGCGTTATGTAGTAAGCGAAGCCGAAACCCACGAGTCCGGTGAAGAGCATATGGCTGTAGAGCCCTGAGACGACCACCCGCAGAAAGAACATCCCGACCACGCCGCCCGCGCTACCCCCCGATTCGTCCGCGGCCAGCATGAAGTACTGCACGTTCTCCACCACCTGAAACCCCAGCCCGATCATGGCCCCGTAGACCAGGCCGTCCATCACGTCGTCGAACTCGCTCCGCGCCATCAGATACATGAGAACGAGTCCCAGACCCTTGTAGAGCTCTTCGTTGACGGGGGCGACGATGGCCGCACCCCAGGACTCGACGTCGCGGGCCGGCACGACGTGCTGCAGAAAGCCGAGGAGCCACGAGTTGGTTATCCCCCCGAAGATGAGGGCGATCACCCCACCCCACAGCAGAGCGATGGTGATCATCGAGGCAGGCTCGGGTTCGAACTGGTCGAGGCGGTAGATGATCAGTCCTGCGGGTATGGCCGTCGCAGCCAGAAGGATGATCGACAAGAGCCACGCGCCCGGATAGGCTGCCAGATAGCTCACCTGCTCCAGGCCCACCAGCAGGAAGCATCCCGCCAGAAGCGAGATGAAGAGCCAGAAGGCCGGTTGGGCGGTCAACCGCAGCGGCGCCGCGGTCCTTGTGTAGCCGCTCACCGCGGCATCACCAGGGTCTGAAGCATCTCATCGAGGTCGTCCTGCAGTCGGGCCAGTTGCCCCGACTGCGCCGTGGCCAGCATGATCACGCCTACCCCCTTGGACACAGCGACCACCAGTTCGTTCTCCGGCCCCCAAGACTCGGACACTCCCGTCACCAGGGTGCTCAGGCCGGAGACGCCGCCGGCCACCGTGGTGGCTGCGGCGGGCAGTACACGATGGGAGTCGAAGTCCTGTGTGAGGTAACCGAGTTGCTCGTCCAGCAGGGCTTGGTTGGTGCCGTCGTAGGGCGCTACCCAGAAGGCCGTGTAGACGCCCGATTTCTGAAGCGCCACACCGTCCTCCCCCACCTGCCAGTCTTCGGAGGCGTCATACCAGCCGTCCGCCGGTGTGACGACCACCCCGTAGCCCACCGCGACCGGCTCCTCGACGTTGGGATCATTGGGGGCCGCGATGGTGGCCAGG
>JAFGIH010000548.1 GCA_016929985.1 Thermoleophilia bacterium
AGTGCCTACGAAGAACCGGACCACCCCGAGTTGGTGGTCGACACCTCCGCCGAGTCGCCCGAGCAGGCCGCCCAGCGTATCCTAGACCTACTCGCCCTCTGAACAGGCGTGAGCGAACGGAAGGGCGCGATGAAGACCACACCCAAGACGAAACCCGACCTCATCAAGTACACCGAGCGATCGACCAAGCCACTCCCCCCGCACCTCAAGCGTTTGGAGAACACCTCCATCCACATCCTGCGCGAGGCATACGCGGCCTTCAACAACCTCTGCATGCTGTGGTCCATCGGCAAGGACTCCACCGTGCTGCTCTGGCTTGCCCGCAAGGCCTTCTTCGGGCACGTGCCCTTCCCGCTGGTGCACATCGACACCCATTTCAAGATCCGGGAGATGATCGAGTACCGCGACCGGCTCACCCGGGAATGGGGCCTCCAGATGGTGTACGGCGAGAACAAGGAGGCCTTGGAGGCCAAACAGACCTTCCCCGACGGGAACGTGGACCGCATCACCTGCTGCCGGTTGCTCAAGACCGAGGCGCTCAAGCACACGCTCGACGGCTCCTGGCCCCGCTGGCGCTTCAACCACCAGACCGACCGGTACGAGGTAGACAAGAACACCGAGCCCTACACCGGGGTCATCGTGGGAGCCCGCTCTGACGAGGAGGGCTCGCGCTCGAAAGAGCGGTACTTCTCTCCCCGCGACCGCGCTTCGAACTGGGACATCGCCGAACAACCCCCTGAGTTCTGGAGCTACTTCAAGATCGACTTCGCGCCCGGCACGCACGTGCGGGTGCACCCGCTGCTGGACTGGACCGAGCTCAACATCTGGGAGTACATCGATCACGAAGGCGTGCCCACCGTCTCCCTGTATTACGACCAGGGGGACGGCATCCGGCGCCGCTCGCTCGGGTGCGAACCCTGCACCGGTTACATACACTCGACCGCCAAGACGACGGCCGAGATCGTGGAAGAACTGCGGTCAGGTTCGCTCAGAAACATCGCGGAACGCTCCGGCCGGGCCCAAGACAAGGATGACGGCGGAGGTCTCGAGACCCTCCGCCGGGACGGGTACATGTAGCATGGACGCCCCTGCCGCCACCCCCCCGGCGGGCCCGACCGCCGGCGCCCCCGAGAGCTCCACGGCGATGCACATCGTCATCGTCGGTCACGTGGACCACGGCAAGTCCACGGTGATCGGGCGGCTGCTGGCCGACACCGGCAGCCTTCCCGAAGGCAAGCTGGAGCAGGTGCGCGAGCGATGTGCCCGGACCTCGAAGCCTTTCGAGTACGCCTTCTTGCTGGATGCGCTCAAGGACGAGCAGTCCCAGGGCATCACCATCGACTCGGCCCGGGTGTTCTTCAGAAGTGCTCTACGCCACTACATCATCATCGATGCGCCCGGGCATATCGAGTTCCTCAAGAACATGATCACCGGAGCCGCGCGCGCCGAGGCCGCGCTCCTCGTGATCGACGCCGAGGAGGGTGTGCGCGAGAACTCCCGCCGGCATGGGTACATGCTCTCCATGCTCGGCATCGACCAGGTCGCTGTGTTGGTGAACAAGATGGACCTTGTCGGCTACAGCGAAGGTCGCTTCCACCAGATCTGCGAGGAGTATCAGGCCTTCCTGGGCGAGCTGGGTGTGGAACCGGACGCCTTCGTGCCTGTGAGCGGGTTCGAGGGGGAGAATGTCGCCGGTCACGGAACGCACATGCCCTGGTACTCCGGGCCGACGGTCCTCGAGGTCCTGGATTCGTTCGAGGAACCGCAGACCGATGTCGATCTGCCCTTCCGCATGCCGGTGCAGGATGCCTACAAGTTCACCGCGTTCGGCGATACGCGCCGCATCATCGCGGGCACCGTGGTGGCGGGCACCTTGGGCATCGGCGACGAAGTGGTCTTCTATCCTTCGGGCAAGAAGACCACCGTGGCCACTATCGAGAGCTTCCCGGCGCTTCCGCCGGACACGCCCCCGCCTGTGGCCGGTCCGAGCGATGCCATCGGGTTCACACTGGCCGAGCAGCTGTATGTGAACCGGGGCCAGCTGGCCTGTAGGGCCGGCCAGCCTTCTCCTCGCGTGGGAACGAGGTTGCGCACCAGCGTCTTCTGGTTGGGGCGCGAACCCATGACCACCAGCAAGGAGTATCTGCTGCGGGTCGGCACGACCAAAGTACCTGTGTGGCTGGAGGAGATCACCCGGGTCATCGATGCTTCCAACCTCGCCGCCCTTCCGGGCGCCGGCCAGATCGGCCGGCACGATGTGGCCGAATGTGTTCTGCGTTGTGAGCGACCCGTGGCTTTCGATATCGGCGCCGAGCTGCTGGAGACCAGCCGGTTCGTCCTTATCGACGACTACGAGATCAGCGGTGGCGGGATCGTGCATGACACATTGCCCGACGACCAGAGTTGGGTACGTGACTCGGTGCTCCTGCGCAATCTCAAGTGGGAGCGGGGTGGGATCGCGAGGGATGAGCGGTGTGAGCGATACGGACAGACTCCCGCCCTGGTGCTGGTCACGGGTTCCGCCGACGCGCAGAGAAAGGATCTGGCCAGGGCGCTCGAGCGCGAGTTGTGGTCACGCGGCTGCCTCACCTACTATCTGGGCATCGGCAGCGTCGTCTACGGGGTGGACGCGGACCTCAAGCAGAGGGCGCCGGATAGCCGGCGCCATCACCGTGACGAGCACCTGCGGCGCTTCGCTGAAGTGGCCAACCTACTGCTGGACTCGGGAGTGATACTGGTGGCCACCGCCGCCGATCTGGATAAGCCCGACCTGGACATCGTACAGACGGCTCTCTCCGGCGAGCGCGTGCTACTGGTGCGGGTGGAAGCGGAGCCCTCGGCCGCGATGGCCGGTCGCGCCGAGGGGGACGCCGTCATTACCCCGGTGACGGTGGATGTCGGCGAGCCGCTCGACCAGGCCGTCGGCCGGCTGGTGAGCGCGCTGCGGGATGTTCTCGACGCCTCCGAAGAAGGACCGCGATGAGCGCCGTCACCCAGAGCTGGGTCGCTCCGCAGGGGCTGAGGATCCCCGACTTCATCATCTGCGGCGCCATGAAGTGCGGCACCACCACACTGCACCACGTTTTGGACCAGCACCCACGCGTGTACGTGGCGAAGGGCGAGGTGCACTTCTTCGACATGGACAGCCCTCTCCACCACCCCCGTTTCAGTTACTTCAACGGCCGGGAGTGGCGGACGCCCCGTCTCGAAGACGACCCGCACAGGTACTGGGAGTGGTACTCGTCACATTTTGCCGGTGCGACGGCGGACCAGATCGTCGGTGAGGATTCCACTCTGTACATGCTCTCCGAGACGGCCGCCCAGAGGATCGCCGCACAGCCCAAGCCGATCAGGCTCCTGATCCTCTTGCGCCACCCCACCCACAGGGCCTATTCGCAGTACTGGCACATGCTGGTGAACGGCCGGGCCCGCTACAGCTTCGAAGAGACCCTGCGGTACGAGCCGTACACTGTGCTCAACAGGAGTTTGTATGTGCAGCAGCTGCGGAGCTTCCTCGCCCACGTGGAGCGAGAACGGGTCAAAGTGGTGCTCTTCGAAGACCTGGTGGCCGACAGACCCGCCGTGTTGCGGGAGGTATGTGGGCACATCGGTGTGGACTACGGACAGCTCCCGGCAGACTCGCTCGACATCCATTACAACCGGTCGCGGCTTCCAAGATTCCCCGGTCTGCAACTGACGATGAACAAGCTGTTCCGGGGGCAGGCCACGCTGCCGGTCGGCCCGCGCGTTCCCACCGCGTTGACGTCGCGGGTGAGCGCCAAGGTGGCCATGGCTAAGGCGGCGCACAAGGCGTATCGAGCCGTGAATCCCTTGACCGACAGACGCCCGCCGGCCATGAGAGAATCGACGCGTCGATTCCTGGATGACTACTTCAGGAAGGAGCTGGAGGGCATAGACGAGCTCGTGGGCCGGAGCGTGTGGTCCACGTGGTTCGAGCGGGACGGTTGACGGCGACCTCCCGGGATCGACGTCACTCGTCGAAGAACGGCGCCCACTCCGTGTCCGCGAACGCGGCTCTCAGCTCCTCGTAGTTCGCGATCGCGTCTTTGATGGGCCCGGGGTTCTGCTTCGTCATCTGCGTTCTGGGCGACACGTATTCCACGCCGAGGAAGTCCGTGACCGCGCGGAACACCTGGTCGCGGTCGCTCACCAGATCCTCGTAGTAGACCGTCAGAACCCGGTGCCCACTGAAGGTCTCATCGCCGGACTCCTCCCACGCCCTCGTCTGCTCGAACCCCGCGGCCAGCTCGTCAACGGTGAACGTCACCCGCACGGGTCCGCTCCCGTGGGGACGGGGCTCGCCCCTGGATACCCACACGTCCTCGGCCTCGGCGATCTTGTGCGAGAGCAGCGTGCGCAGGGTGTTGCGCCTCTTCAGGTGGATCACGTGGAGGTCGTCGATGGACCGGAGCTCCTCCCAGATGCGGGACGACGGATCATCCTGCGGATGGTAGTAGAAGATCTTGAACCCTCTGGCCTTGATGTAGCGCGGTTGCTTGGAGAAGGTCTTGGCCAGCAGGGTCTGCAGGTCGCGTCCTTTCAGCCTGCTGAAGACCTCGCCGTCGGCGCGGATCTGCGGATGTGACCGCAGCAGCGACATGAGCAGCTTGGACCCGGTGCGTGCCCTGGACAGCACGATGAAACGCCGGTAGTCGGTGCTGCCGGCGACGCGCAGGAGCCGGTACCGCACCTCCGCCCACGCCCTTCGGGGGTCCTTCGCCGCTTTGCGGATCGACCGTATGAGGGTCATCGCGCGCTCATGGCTCTATTGCTCCGAAGCCCTTCCAGACACCGGGGCTTCCTCCCTCCACGCACACCCATCCGATGTACCCTGCAGCGGACGGATCCGAGTTCCAGCAGACGTCACCCTTGGCGAACGCACCCACGCTGGGGGCGGCGGCGCCGTAGAGCTTCGGAGGCTCGAAGACGCCTGGGATCTGGTAGTGCCGCCCCTGGAGAGCGGTCACGGCGCCCAGGAGGAACGTTACCGGGGTGGCCCCATGCTGCACGAAGCGGATGGAGACGTTCGCCGCCGACTCCAAGCCGGTGGTCCGCACGACGCAGTACTCTTGCCATTCGTCCCAGAGGAAGTTATCGGCGGCCTCATACCCCGCGTTGGTGAACAGGCCGAACTGGCCCTGGAAGACTCCGTCCGCATCCTCGTTGAAGAGCTGGGGCCTGACCACACCGGCGGTCCCGCCGGTCCGCTTGAGCCAGAAGCGGAGAGAGAGGGTGCCGCTCTTGGCGGGGTCGAAGTGGAAGGGCGCCGTCTTGACTCCGTGTCCGTTGCCGGCAGCCGTGACCTCGAGCACTCTGCCCACTCCCGGCTCCGGGGGAAGGTCGCCTGTCCCCTCGGACAGGGCGGCGGCCCCGGTGGGCGTCCAGGCCACGGGTTGCCCCGCGGCGGTCCAGCGCGAGAAATCCCCGTTCCTGAGCAGCCCGGCTTCCACCAGCCTGCCGCGCCCACCCCAGTGCTCCCAGGAGTTCTCCCCCTTCTCGGCCTTGTCGATGACGGCCAGGTTGTGGGGATGGTGCAGATCGTACAGGTGGTACGGCACCCCTATCACCTGGCAGCGCTCACAGCCGGTGTCGAAGTACACGTCACACTGCTCGTCGGTGCGGGGGAGGAGCTGGACGGCCTTCTCGGGGTGGTTCTCGAACCTGGCCCCGATCACCAGGTTCCGTCTGGACTTCCCGGTGAAGTAGACACCCTGGTTGAACTGCTCGAAGCCGCCCCCGCAGACCATGATCCCGGTGTCGTCGAGGGAATGGATGCCCCGCCCGCAGTAGCTGAACGTGCAGGTGGTGACATAGAGAGCGTTGGAGTTGTTGGAACACAGCCCGGTGCCGCCCGGCAGGTTGGCCTCCTTGCCGGTGAGTCTGTGTGCGCTTGTGCCGGGCGTGGCGGCGCACTGGATGTAGGAGTCGCGGATGCTGGTATAGAAGCTGCTGCTCAAGTGGATGGCGCAGTCGTCATAGCTCCCCGGCCTCGGCTTCGTGAGGTGGAAGCGGCAGTTGTCGATCAGCCCGAAGTGGCTGGACTCCAGGGCGAGCATCCTGATGCTGCCGTCACCGGCTCGGTTGCAGCGAAGCTGCAGGTCCCGCAGCGCGAAATGGTTGCAGCCGGAGCCCACGTTGATGAGGGTGGGGATATCTCCTTGGAGCACGCTGGTCCTCCGACCCTCGCCTCGAAAGGTCACACCCGCTACCGTGGGCGAGAGGGGTGATGTCAACGTGTACGTCCCGCGGGGGAAGAAGAGAACGCCGCCGATGCCCGCCTTTTCCAGGTCGGTGAGTGCAGCCCGGATGGCAGAGGTGTCGTCGGTCTTGCCGTCACCCGCCGCGCCGTACTGCTTGACGCTCAACAGGTCCCCCGCCGGGGCCGATCTGGCCCCCATGTCGCCTTCCTCGTTCGATGGCATGGCTCTCTCTACCCGTCCCGGCGTGACTATCTGAGCAGGCGAGCGATCCGCTTCAGCGTCCTGAAGGTGGCGCTCTGCTCGTTGGAGAAATCTGTGAAGTGCGCCCGCCCTATCGCCTCTTCGAACTCCGGTCTTGTCACCCCTATCCGGTCCAGGAACATCTCGAGCACAGCCGGCTCTTCCCTGGGTTCTTCAGCCTCTGCGCGCTCCAATGCCTCTTGCCGGGACAGCTTGCCGTTTCGCACTCGGTTTGCATATCCGCCGGTGACCTCGCTGAAGCCCCACTTCCTGCAGGCCAGGTAGTCCTTGATGGTGCTGACCAGGCAGTCTCCGTGCTCCAGACCTTCGGAAGGCGGCTCCCAGCCCAACTCCTCCTGCAGGGTCTCCAGCAGGCCCTCCTTCATCGGGTTGACGTGCTCGAACAGGTCGATGGTCCGTGGACCCAAGCCCGCCATCCGCAGCAACGCATCGCGTGTGTACCTCCTGCGCACCAGGGTCTGGAGGGCGCCGGTCTTCATATGGCCGTCGACCACGTTCCAGAAGTACGGGATGTTGCCGTACTTGGAGATGCTCATGCCGTGGATGGCGGCCTGCCAGCGGCGCGAATTCCCCGTCACTATCAGCGGGATCCCGTACTGCCGCGCCAGCCTGATGCCGCTCTCGGCGATGATGCGGTTGCACGGAGCGCAGAAGTCACCGGTCCGGCTCAGGAACAGCCGGTAGAGGTCGAACAGCGTGCGCTGACTGGGCTTGACCTGCACGAAATCGACTCCGAGCCTCTCCACCGCCGTCTTGATGTTCAGAGCCGCGGTGACCGACTGGAAGCCATTGTCGAAGTTGAAGGCCAGGACGTTCATGCCGTACGTGCGGGCGCAGGTGTGGAGGGCGTACATGCTGTCTTTGCCGCCGCTTATAGGCACCAGGCAGTCGTACGACCGGGTCTTCTTGCCGGCGGCCTGCAGGCGGCGCGCGAACTCCGCTTCGCGGGCGGCCTGGACCTCCGCGTCGACGGCGCCGTATCTCTTCTGGTAGGCCCGGCAGTAGTCACACGTGCCCGCGCTGTCAAGAGATATCAGCGGCGGGGTCTCGGGAAGGATGCACGTATCGCATCGTCTGGATGGCAGGTCCACTGGCCAACCTTTCGTGTCGCATGGATGCCGGCGTCAGGACGTCTGAGCGACGCAGTCCGCCGGCCGGCAGTCTCGCGCCGCGCACACAGCCTGAGGCGCCCGCTTGACAGCCCTACCGGCGGATTCTAGACTCGCGGGCGCGCCCACGCAAGGACCACTGGACCCAAAGGACCGGTATGCTAGGCAGGTATGTCGAAGGCTTGACCCTCCGTTGCGCAGTCCCCATCGGGAAGCTCGCGACCGCGAGGAAGCCGGAGTTCAGACAACCGGTCTTCGTGGTAGGGACGGGTCGGTGTGGGACCACTCTGCTGATGCGTATCCTAAGCGCGCATCCCGCGATCGCCATCTTTCCCGGTGAAGCCAACGCCCTCTGGCATCCAGGGCTTTACCCCATAGACAAGGCCAAGGTGGCCGTACCACCCATAGAGATCGATCCCGAGGCGTTCACGCGGTGCTCTCTCGCGAACTGGCCTCCGGATCATCCCGAGAGGATCCGCCGGACGTTCTACGGCTTCAACGTCATGGCCGGCAAGAGCCGGACGCTGGTCGTGAAGAGCGCGATGATCTCCCACATGCTACCGGCCCTCAGAGAGGTCTTCCCTCAGGCGAAGTTCGTGCACCTGTACCGGTACGCTCCTTCGGTCATCGAGTCGTACTTTCAGAAGAACTTCAACCGGTACGCGGACTACCGGTGTACCCGAGACGAGTACTACAAGGCCTGCGCCCGCTACTGGAACAGCTGCATCCTTCAGATCGAGCACGACCGGGTCGCTCTGCGCCTGAACGAGCAGGGGGCATTCCACGAGCTCAGCTACGAAGACCTGTGCGCCGATCCCGAGGGGATACTGAAGGGTCTGTTCGCGTTCTTGGAGGTGGACCACGAGAGGTCGACCTTCGATCTATCGAGCATCAAGAGCACGAACATCAAGGTAGAAGACAGCTATCAGAACGGCGATCTGAAGAGCCTCATCGATCCGGAGATAGGACCCGCGATGAAGCTGAAGGGATACCCGTTGTAGGACGGGTCACGCCGCTCGGGGCCCGGCCGGCGTCGGGCGCGCCGCTAACGTGTCGAGGCCGCGGGCGGCGTCTGCGCAAGCGAGCCCCGGGACGACCGCTCTCGGCAACGCGGATCCGAGGACAATCAGGTCACGTCTCCTGGCGCCGACAAGGAGTCGGCCGGTTTCGCCCTTGTCTGCGGCTCTCTCAGGGTGACGCGACGGGCTCAGGGCTCAGGTGATGACATGAAGGGCTTGTGCCTTGCCCGTGCCGCCGTCGCCGCATCGGGATTCTTCTTGCATAATCGGCGAAGCAGGTAGAGAATGGTGAAGCATGACATGTCGGCACCCTTTGGCAGGTGGGAAGCTGGTCCACAGAAGGGTCTGCCGGTTGTGGGGACGACATCGTCCGTTGCTGCTGGTGGGTAGCTTCTTCCTCCAGGGTGGTGATCATCTGGGGAGGGAGGAACAGTGTCCCAGACAGAGAGGGCATCCACCAGGCCAGAGATCCAGCAAGCGGCAAGCCGGTCGATCCTCAGTTGTGTGTATCCAGGCCTTCATTGCCGGAGGCGACCTGCATCTTCCGCAAGCGCCTGCCCGAGACGCCGGTTCCTAGCCTATTCGGCAGCACTGATGCTGGCGCTTATCATGGCGGCTGCCGGGTCGGTCCCGGCTCTGGCCGCGCCCGAGGGTTCACCGGATCTGCCGGCGGGCCTCGCTGAGGCCGACTGGATCGATATCCGCGGGCAGATCGAAGCCCAACAGACCGCGGATCTCAGCACGACGAGATCCAGCCCATCGTTGGGCTCTCTGGGCGCAATCGGAACGCAGGAAGCCTACCTCAAGGCCTGCAACACCGACAAGGACGATTGGTTCGGCTACTCGGTCGCCGTATCAGAAGACACAGTCGTCGTGGGAGCCTACGGGGAGGACAGCGCCGCCACCGGCATCGACGGAGACTACAGTGACAACAGCGCTTCTGGTGCTGGAGCAGTCTACGTCTTCATCCGCTCCGGCGGCGTCTGGACGCAGCAGGCCTACCTCAAGGCCTCGAACACCGATGCATCAGACCGTTTCGGCTGCTCGGTGGCCATCTCCGGGGACACACTCGTAGTGGGAGCGTTCAGGGAGGACAGCGCCGCCACCGGGGTCGGCGGAGACCAGAGTGACAACAGTGCCGGCGATGCCGGCGCCGCCTATGTCTTCGTACGCTCCGGCAGCGTCTGGACGCAGCAGGCCTACCTCAAGGCCTCGAACACCGCTGGCGGAGACTACTTCGGCTATTCGGTCGGTCTCTGCGACAACACTGCCGTGATAGGAGCCTACCGCGAGGACAGTGCCGCCACCGGTGTCGACGGCGAGCAGAGCGACAACAGCGCTACCTACGCCGGCGCCGCCTACGTCTTCGTCCGCTCGGGGGAGACGTGGACCCAGCAGGCCTACCTCAAGGCTTCGAACACCGACGCTAACGACTGGTTCGGCCGGTCGGTGGCCATCTCTGGCGACACGGTGATGGTGGGATCATCTCGAGAAAGCAGTGCCGCCACCGGTATTGACGGAGACCACAGCGACAACAGCGCTACCTACGCCGGCGCCGCCTACGTCTTCGTCCGCTCGGGGGAGACGTGGACCCAGCAGGCCTACCTGAAGGCTTCGAACACCGACGCTAACGACGAGTTCGGCTACTCCGTGGCCGTGTCCGGCGACACGGCCCTGGTGGGAGCCGTCTATGAGGCCAGCAGCGCCACCGGAGTCAACGGTGATCAGAGTGACAACAGCGCTCCCGTTGCAGGAGCGGCCTACGTCTTCACTCGGACGGATACCACCTGGACGCAGCAGGCCTACCTCAAGGCTTCGAACGCGGAAGCGGGGGATTCCTTTGGCTGGTCGGTGGGCATCTGCGAGAACACTGTGCTGGTGAGCGCCTACCATGAGGCCAGCAGCGCCACCGGGGTCAACGGGGACCAGAGTGACAACAGCGCTTCCAATGCGGGGGCGGCCTACGTCTTCACGAGAACGGATACTGTCTGGACTCAGCTGGCCTACCTCAAGGCTTCGAACACCGGTGCAAGTGATGAGTTCGGTTTCGTCGTGGCCATATCAGGCAATACCGTGCTGGCAGGTGCACGATACGAGGACAGCAGCGCCACCGGTGTCGACGGAGACCAGAGCGACAACAGCGCCGGCCAATCCGGCGCAGTGTACGTTCTCGACTATTCCGGCAGCACCGGGATACAACAGGCATACGCCAAGGCTTCGAACACGGACGTTGAGGACTACTTCGGTTGGTCCGTGGCCGCCTCGCTCGCGCCCACGGGCGACACGGTCGTTGTGGGAGCGCCCTGGGAAGATAGTAGCGCCACGGGGGTCAACGGGGACGAGAGCGACAACAGCGCCGTGGATTCCGGAGCGGCGTATGTCTTTGTCCGTTCGGGAGGCGTCTGGACTCAGCAGGCCTACCTCAAGGCCTCGAATACAGGGCTAGGCTACGACCAATTCGGCACTTCGGTCGCCATTTCGGGCGACACGGTCGTGGTGGGAGCGCCTTGGGAAGATAGTAGCGCCACCGGGGTCGATGGGGACGAGAGCGACGACAGCGCCTCCGGCGCCGGAGCGGCCTACGTGTTTGTCCGTGCAGGGGAAACCTGGACCCAGCAGGCCTACCTCAAGGCCTCGAACACGGATGAGTACGACAACTTCGGCTACTCGGTGGCCATCTCGCTCGACACCGTGGTGGTGGGCGCCTACGGCGAAGACAGTGCCACTACCGGTGTCGACGGAGACCAGAGCGACAACACCGCTGCAAGCTCCGGGGCTGCCTACGTCTTCACCGAGTCGGACGGGGTCTGGACCCAGCAGGCCTACCTCAAGGCCTCGAACACTGATGCGGGCGACAACTTCGGCTACTCGGTGGCGATCTCGCTCGACCAGCTGGTGGTGGGAGCCTACGGGGAGGCCAGTTGCGCCACCGGCGTGGACGGAGACCAGAGCGACAACACCGCCGCGGAGTCTGGAGCGGCCTACATCTTCTATCGACCGCACGACGGGAGCTGGTTTCAGGAAGCCTACCTGAAGGCTTCCAACACTGAGGCGGAAGACTACTTCGGCTATTCGGTGGCAGTCTCCGGCGACACGGTGGTGGTGGGCGCCTATGGCGAGGACAGTAGCAGCACCGGAGTGAACGGAAACCAGACCGACAACAGCGCCTCAGGTGCGGGCGCGGCATATGTCTTCGCTCTGAGTGCCCCAGCGTGGGTGCAGCAGGCGTACATCAAGGCCTCCAACATCGAGGCGGCGGACAGATTCGGCTATTCGGTGGCCGTCTCCGGCGACACGGTGTTGGTGGGCGCCTACGGCGAGGACAGCAACAGCACCGGGGTTAACGGTGACCAGACCGACAACAGTTTCGCCAGTTCTGGGGCGGCCTACGTCCTTACCCGAACAGGTGATGTCTGGACCCAGCAGGCCTATCTCAAGGCCTCAAATCCGAGCCCAGGAGATGACTTCGGCCATTCGGTGGCCATAGCAGGCGAGACGGTGGTGATGGGAGCCCGCGAGGAGGACAGCAGTGCCACCGGAGTCAACGGAGACCAGGCCGACAATGGCGCGAGGAACGCTGGAGCAGCCTACATCCTGGTATTTCCGGACACTCCGACCATCACCGGTCTAAGTCCCGCAACCGGGCCGACCGTGGGTGGCACCGAGGTCACCATCAGTGGCACGGAATTCGTCGGCGTCACAGGAGTCTCGTTCGGCAGTACCCCCGCCACCAGCTACACGGTCGACACGGACACCCAGATCACCGCTTCTTCTCCGGCCCGTGACCCCGGAGTGGTGCAGGTTCGGGTGAGTGCGGCCGGAGGCTCCAGCCAAGATACCGCCGCCGATGACTTCACCTATGTGGCCGTGCCCACGGTGAGTGGCCTCGACCCCGCCTCCGGCCCGGTCGCCGGCGGCACCTCGGTCACCATCACCGGCAC
>JAFGIH010000549.1 GCA_016929985.1 Thermoleophilia bacterium
AGCTCCTTCTGGAACTTGCGCAGGCTGGTCGAGACCGCGTCCTGGGCGTCGGAGATCTCCGATGCTCCGGATGTCTCCTCGCTGAAGCCTGGCCTTGTTGGTTTGTCAGTCATCCGTTCACGCCTCCAGTCTCCTGGATGGATGCCCGCCATCCGGCGAGCCCCTATCTGTCGGCGAGGTTCGACGGCACTCGTGACACCTCACCGTGCTTGTTGCTAACCACATAGTACTACTAAGTTCATAATAGTCAAGGGGCACTTGCACGGTGCGCACGACCCCGGATACCATCAGCGATTGAGGAGGTTGACGAGATGCATTGGGAACACAACCTGTATGAGTATCTCAAGGGTCTGCCCGATCAGAGCCACTACGCGTTCGTGACCGGCACTCCGGGCCTTAATACTGCGGAATACTGGACCGATTGGTGCCGCGCACTCTTCTTCGCCGGCGCCTCCCTGTCCCTATGGAACGAAGCGCCTGAGTTGAAGTCCGCCTTCCTCGCCGCCTGCTCACTCGAAGAGGGCATGGATGTCTTCCTGATCGGCAAGGCCGTCGAGGAGAGCGGCCTCGAGGCGGCGATCAGATCGATACTCCGCAACTGGGGGAGCCTGACCGTGGAGGAGATCGAGCCGCGGGCCTGCCTCGCCATAGCGGGACTCCGACCGGAAGAGGCTCCTCCCGGGGGCGCGTCGGCCGCCGCGGCTACTCCGGCTCCGTACCCCGGGGCGCCGCGGGCCCCGGTGGCCACGTGGGACTACGACTATCTGGACGAAGTCCCCGACGCGACGCTCGACCGCCTCATCCTCTTCCAAGCGGCCTCGCACGTGGCCGACTGGGAACGTTTCGCTCCCGAGGTCGACCGGGTGCTCGCCAGGGGTGGCCGCCTGATCATCGCGGAAGCGCCGCTCGGAGGCAGGGAGTTCCGTGAAGCGCTGCACCTCGACTCGCATTACGAATCCTACGTATTGCGTGTTCTGTCGGGACTTGGGGTATGCGAGGACGATCTCCCGGATGTCGGTCCGGCTGAACTGACGAAGGTCTTCCGGCCGTATTTCACCTGGGTCCGCTCGTGCTCGCACCAAGGCATGTACCTGTTCTATGGGCAAAAGGGCGGTTTCGACCGCTTCGGCGCCGATCTCGATGTCGATGAGGACGCCCACCACGAGCCCGTCACGGCCTTCCCCACGGCTCACTCCTGGGTGCGCCAGTTCTTGGAGGTGAAGCCCACCCATCCTGCGTGGGGTCTCCTCAGCAAGGAAGAGAGGAAGCTCTTCGTTCCCACCATCCGCGATATCGAGACACCGCACACCGCCAAGCGCATCGCCTGGGGCGGCGGTTCCCTGTCGTGGATCTGGCACAACCAGGGGGACGTCACCGACCTCATGTGGAGCAACCTGGCCGTCAAGCCTGGGGACCGGGTCCTGTTGATCGGCGAATTCCCCGAGGACCTCGGTACCCTTGCGGAGGTGGAGAGGCGCGTCGGCCCCAGCGGGGAGATCGTCAAGGCCGTCCTGGTCAGCGCCCCTGTCCCCTACGGCTTCGCCGATGGCTATCCCGAAGGCTACTTCGACGTCGTCTTCGTGCCTCAAGGCATCCACAACTGCGACGACTGGTCGCGTGACGCGCCGCGGTTGCTGCGGGCCCTCAAGCCTGGCGGCCAGGTGATGGCCGTGGAGTGCGGCACAGACCGTCCGGAGATGGCGGCCGCCCGCGAGACGAGCGCCCTGGTGCGGTTGGTGGGCGACCGAGTGTCGCGGCTGGCCCGGCCTGAGTGGCTTTCGGGCAGGTGGACGTCTCATGACGTGTCTACCGACCAGCTTCGGGAGGCCTTCGGCGACGGGCTCACCGATGTGTGCTCTCTCGAGCACAAGGGATGGGTAGTGTTCTGGGGGTGCAAGCAGTAGGGGCGCCATGTGCGCGGTGGGACTCGCTGCACGGGGCGTGTTCCTGGCGCGAAGGAGGCGGTGGTAGTAGGCTGGGCCGAGCTCTACCACACAGAAAAGGACCGCAGGCCATGACCGTAGAGAAGCACTACCCCCACGTTTTCCAGCCGATCCAGGTCGGCACCCTGACGCTGAAGAACCGTCTACAGTTCTCGCCGATCGTATCCGGGCACGCGGACGCGCTCACGGGGGCATCGAATCCCGAGCTGGTGGAGTTCGTCGGCGCGCAGGCTCGCTCGGGGGTCGGTCTGGTCACCATCGGCTCTTCGCCCATCGACTTCGACAGGGCCCGCGACTTCTATGGGTGCCTCTCCGTCACGCGCGACAGCGACGTCGCCGATCTCTCGGTCATAGCCGAAGAGGTGCACCGTTACGGCGCCAAGATCTCCCTCGAGCTGACCCACGCGGGCGCCATCAGTGATCCGTCGTTCCTGCAGGGGCCGGCCTTCGTGCCCACGGTCATCCCCGAGTTCCACAACGTCCGTTTCACCAAGGAGATCGAGCGCGGCGAGATGGACGAGGTCAGAGACCATTGGGCGGCCTGCGTCCGGCGGCTGCGGGAGGCCGGCTTCGACATGGCCATGATCCACGGCGCGCACGGCAACCTGTTCGCCTCGTTCCTCTCGTCGCTGCTCAACCGCCGCACGGACGAATACGGCGGGAGCCTGGAGAACCGCATGAGGTTCCCTCTGGAGGTGCTCGAGGCCTGCCGGGCCGAAGCCGGCGACCGATTCAACATCGAGTTGCGCATCAGCGGTGACGAGCGCGTGGCCGGGGGCGCCCCCCTTGAGGAGCGGATCGCCTTCCTGAACGCCGCCTCCGAATTCATCGACCTGGTGGTCGTTTCCTCCGGCCTCTTCATGGACCCGCGGGCCATCACCTACATGATCCCCAGCTACCACCTGCCGCATCTCTTGAATGTAGAGATCGCGGCGAGGATCAAGGCCGGCATCGGCATCCCGGTCAGCGTGGTGGGAGGGATCACCTCGATCGACGAGGCGGAGGCCGTACTTGCCGCCGGCAAGGCCGACATGGTGGCCATGGCGAAGGCCCTCATCGCCGACCAGGATCTTGCGATCAAGGCGCGGAGTGGCAGGGCGGCCGAGATCCGTCCGTGCCTGCGCTGCCTGGAGTGCTGCCGCGGACCCCATACGGGCGCACCGATGCGCTGCTCGGTCAACCCACAGGCCGGCCGTGAGGTGAAGTACCGTGAGATCCCCTTGGCCCGCACGAAGAAGAGGGTGCTGGTGATCGGGGGCGGCCCGGCGGGCATGACCGCGGTGCGGACGGCCGCGGAACGCGGGCACGATGTGACCCTGTGGGAGAAGGCGGACCGGCTGGGCGGCCGGCTCTACGAAGCCTCGGCGCTGCCCCAGAAGGACACTTTCCGCAAGTACATCGACTGGGCCATCGCGGCGACCATGAGGTCTGGCGCCCGGGTGATGCTGGGCAAGGAGGCCACACCCGAGGCCATCGAGGCTGAGGCGCCCGACGCCGTCATCGTGGCCGTGGGGGCGGAGTTGCTCTGTCCGCCGATAGAGGGGGTCGGGCTACCCAAAGTCATCACCGTGGTGGAGGCTGACCTGGGGCAAAAACCTGTCGGCCAGACCGTCGTGGTGGTAGGCGGCGGCCTGTCAGGCTCGGAATGCGCGGCCGGCCTGGCCATGCAGGGCAAGAAGGTCACGGTGATCGACATCCTGCCGGTGGAGCAGCTCTGCTGGGACCTTCTGGACCTGGCCAGGCTCGCTCTTTTCAATCTCATGGAGGATACGGGGGTCGTACGCATGCAGGGGTCGGTCGCGGCCATCACGGAGACGGGCGTCACCATCACGCTGCCGGATGGGTCCGCGGTCGAGCTCCCTGCCGACACGGTGGTGATGGCCTGCGGCCTGCGTCCGGATACTTCGGTCGTCGATCCGCTGCTCGGCGTGGTGTCGGAGAGCTATCTGGTGGGTGACTGCAACAACGTGGGCGCCATCTTTCACGCCAACCACGAGGCGTTCAACGTGGCCGTGGAGGTGTAAGGGCGTCGCGGATCTAGACCGAGCCAAGGGCATGTTTCGCAATTTCGCAATCAGGCAATAAGTACGGTATGAACGAGGATCGAGAACGCTATGCCATGCATGCCCGTGTGTTCGCGGCGCTCGCCAACCCGACGCGCCACGAGCTCATGCATCTGCTGTGCAAAGAGGCTCGCACCCCCAGCGACCTGGCGGAGGCTATGGGGGTCAGCCGGCCTAACGTGTCGCAGCACCTGGCCCTGCTCCAGCGGGAGGGTCTCGTGAAGCGTTCGCGCCAGGGTGGCAGGGTGCTGTGGGAGGTCATCGACCCGCGGCTCTCTCAAGCCTGCGCATTGATAGACGAGATCCTTGCCCGCCAGTTTGCCGACAAAGTGGAGGTACTCCAGAGATGATCCGCATGGACCTTGTCTGCAGCAAATGCAAACACACCTTTGAGCTCCAAGCTGAGACCAACCTCAAGGACGAGGAGAAAAACTGCCCCCAGTGCGGCTCCGACCGCGTGCGCCAGACGTTCACCAGCTATCTGCGCAACGGGCCCCTTCTCGATCCCCAGTGGAGTTGCGGCACCCACCGAGGGTTTGGCTGAGGCTGATGCCGGGCGGCGCAGTTGCGCCGCTACTCACATCCGCTACTCACACCCTACGGCAGCCGCGACGCCGGCCGGGACGATCCGGCGTCGGCCAACTGGTGAGCCATCTCGGCGAGGCGCGACAAGGCAGGCTCCGTGCGCTTCGACCAGTAGGCCGCGTTCAGCCGTACGCAATTGGTGAAATGCGATCCCACCGAGAACAGGTGCCCCGGCACCACCGAGATGCCTGCCTCCAGCGCCATGCGGAAGAGCACCAGGGAGTCCACCCGCGGAGGCATCTCCACCCAGAGCACGTACCCGCCGCTGGGTGTTGAAACCCGGGTGCCCTCAGGGAACTGATCGACGACTGCTTGGGCCATGTGGTCTACACGCGCCGCGTAGGCGCGCCGCAGGCGGCGGAGGTGATGCTCGTATCCTCCGTGCGAGAGGTACTCGGTGAGGACCATCTGTGTCATGAGGGGCGCGCGCCCCGTCAGCGCCTCACGCACGTGCTTGACAGGCTTCAGGAAACGGCCCGGAGCGATCCACCCGACACGGTAGGTGGGGGCGATGTCCTTGCTGAACGACGAGCAGAGTAGAACGAGTCCCTTCTTGTCATAGCACTTGCAAACGGTGGGCCGGCTGCCTGCGAAATAGAGCTCCCCGTCGACGTCATCCTCGATGAGGGGGATCTCCTTCTCAGCCAGCATCGCTACCAACCGGCGCTTGGCGGCGTCGGGCACGGAACTGCCCAGCGGGTTGCTGAAGTTGGTCATGACCACCACCGCGCGCACGTCGTCGTGCAGGAGGGCGAACTGGAGCGCCTCGAGACTCATGCCCGTCACGGGGTGCGTGGGGATCTCGAGAGCTCGAAGCCCCAGGACCTCCAGGATCTGAAGGATGCCGAAGTAAGTCGGCGACTCCACGGCCACCAGGTCGCCGGTCTTAGTGGTCACCTGCAACGCGAGACTGAGCGACTCGGTGCAACCCGAGGTGACGACCAAAGCGCTGCTGTCTAAGGCGCAACCCTGCATGCTGCGGCGTTGGGCGATCTGCCGGCGCAGCTCCTCCAATCCCTCGACCGAAGCATGGAGATCGCGATTGGCTTCGCCCCGCCGGGCCAGCGATCCGAGGATGCGGTTCAGCCGCTCGGTGGGCAGCAGCTCGGCGGCAGGGAGAGCCGCGCCAAAACGCACCATCCCCTGGGAGACCGATTCGAGTAGGACGTTGGCACCGAGATCGCTGATGGTGACCTCGGCAGGCCACGGCGACGCCGAAGACATGGTCGGCTGGGGGCGGGCTGATACTGAAGGCCGCCATGCGACGAAGTATCCCGACTGCGGTCGGGCCCGGATGACGCCCCGGTCTTCCAGGAGGCTGTAGGCTTCGAGCACGGTGGTGATGCTCACACCTCGTTCGCGGCTCATCTGTCTCACCGAGGGGATACGGTCGCCCGGGCGGAGTACCCCTTGAGAGACCTGGTCCGCAATGTCGTCGGCCAGGAGCACGTACTTGGGTGTTCTCGCTCGGGGAAGTCCCGTCTTCATCGCCTTCGGGCCCCCTGACTGTTATGGTCACCTGACGTGTACAGTTTTTATATTCTTTTAACTGTAATGGTAACACTTCTCACAATCTGCCTCTGTTACTTATTTCATGTCTTCTCTAGAATCCTGCGTCAGAGAAAAAGGGATAAGGAGGGGGGAAGACAATGGGTGTCTTCACAGAACGTCTTGCCGTGCTGCTACTGCTGCCCTGGTCGTCAAGAGGCGCCGCCAACGTCTCGACCACCGACAGCAAGCAGACCTACGGCGCTCCTGACGCACCGTCCACCTGGGGACCCATGTGGAAGATCGATCGGGAGCACAGTCCGTCGTCCTCGGTCCAACGCGCGGACTTCGAGGCCTTGCGGGCTTTCAGCCGGGTGAGGTAGCCCGGCGCCTGCCCGGCGGGCGGCAGTCAGTCGCCGCCGTTCGCCGGGTAGGGAGGGGGTAGCCTCTTGTGTACCACGCATTCTCAGGTATGCTGGATGCGCGGAGGGCCCTGCAACTACGGCGCCGGCGACCTGTCGGCATCGTGGGCGGTCCTGAAAGGGAAGCGCACCATGGCTGAGTCCGGGGCGGATGGCTGGCACTACCTGAGAAGCGGGGCGCCTGCAGAGTCGCAGGCGGGTCCGCTGACGTGGGACCAACTCCGCGGTCTGTCTGAGTCGGGTTCGCTCGCCGCTGCCGACCTCGTCTGGCATCCCACCCTGCCGCGATGGCTTCCTGCATACCAGGTCCAAGGACTGCTGACAGGTGGCGAGCCGGCTCCGGGTGCGGCGCGGTCGGTCCTCTCGATGATCCTCAACCCAGGTGAGGCGATCAAGGGCGCGCTTCAAGGCGCCCCCTGGCCCGTCTGCCTGGCCGTCTCGGGTCTGGCCTTCACACTCTTCTTCTTACAGACCGGCCTCGACATGCACCGGGTAGGCACC
>JAFGIH010000550.1 GCA_016929985.1 Thermoleophilia bacterium
GACAAGGCGCCTTGTCGGACGCGGCCCTCCGGGCTCCCCGCGCGCGCCTAGACATAAGGTGCCTTATGTCTCCCTGCCCCCGGCTCCGCTCCCGACGGCCCGGGAGCGCCGTCGAGCCCTCCGCCTGCCCGTCCGCCCCCCGAGGGGCTCCCTGAAGGAGGCGGCCTGCGGCCGCGACCCGGAAATCGCTATGCCGTGGTCCTCGGCGCTGCGCGCGGGCCGCTGCGCGTCCCGTGCTCGTCCGCCGAGGCCCACGGCGCGAGGGCTGCACCGCTGTACGCCTCGCCGGCGACGTCGTCGTGCCGGGCATCGCACCGGAACCGGAGGCGCGCTCGTGGCGATCTCGGTGCTCGGGCTGCGGCCCACGCCTCGAAGGCGTGGTCCTCCGCGCCTGCGCTCCGAGCCCGCCGGCGACGCTCGACGTCGCTGCAGCGGCCCCGACCGCTGCGCGGCCGGGCCGCTGAGCTCGAGACCGGTGACGCGCTCCCGAGCAGCGCTCCAGGCGCGGAAGGTGGTGCGTCGTCTCGACGGCGTGTCGAGTAGCCGGGGGAGGTTACCCTCCCCCAGCTCTCACAGAACCGGACTTGTGGGTCTCACATCCGGCTCTTCAGGTCGGTATTCCGAGCCCAGGCAAACGAAGCTGGGTCGGGACCCTCGGTCGGGTGTACTGGCCTTGGAGGGCAATCGAGAGGGTAAAGAGCCGGGAGTGGAACCAGACGTTCGGATACCCCTGGGTCATGCCTCGGAGATTGCTCTTGTACCAGGTGCCACGGTCGCGCCAAGCGACTCGTGAAGCTGCCCTGACCGACACGCCGCGCTTTCTCAGGTGACGGAAAAGGTAACGGGGGCGTTTCCTCTGGCGTATGACGATCGCCCGAAGGCGACGTCGTATATGCGCGTCGAGGTTGCCGAACGAGCGTTGAGCCTCCAGGGTGCAGAGCCGGAAGTGGCCGTACCACCCTCTGAGGTACTCGTCGAGGCACCGGATGCAGTCGTCGAGTGATCGACCCAGGTTCCGGGGCGTCAGCTCGCGGATCTTGGTTCCGATTCTCTTGCGGCTACGTGAGGAAAGAAGGACTTCCACTGAGGCGTCGGCCGTGCGATGCAGGCAGAAACCGAGGAAGTGGAAGTCCTCCGGTCGGGTGACGGCGCTCTTGTCCGCGTTCACCTCTAGGCGTAAACGCCTGGTGATGAACCGGATCAAGCTCTCCATCACGCGCTCTCCGGCTCGCTTCGAGCCCACGAAGACATTGAGTCGAGTAGCCCAGGGGAATCGCACCCCCAGGCCCTCACAGAACCGGACGTGAGACTCTCGCCTCATCCGGCTCCCCCTGCCCCAGTCGCAGGACGTACACCAAGCTGCCAGTGGGCAAACAGGCTCGGATCGCGCAGGGCGATGCGGCCCAACCAGTGTGCCGCGGCCCTCTCGCGACGGCGGAAGCGCCGGAACTTCCGGCACACCCACGCCACGAGAGCTCGGTCCAGATGGCGCAGGACCTGCTTCCACTTCGAGCGGTAGAACCGCCCGTAGTAGTTCGTCCAGCCCCGCACCACCGGGTTCACGTGCTGCGCGAGGTCTTCCAGGCCCTGATTGTTCCTGGTCGACGCCATTTGCCACTCGCGGATGGTCGTGCGTACTGCCTTGGCGGCCTTGTTGCTCACCGCCGGCAGGAAGCTCACGAAGAACTTCCCGTGACGATTTCGGGCACGCCGTGGCTGAAAGGTGTAACCGAGGAAGTCAAACGAGACATTCTCGTAGTCTCCCCCGCGGTCGTCGTCCTTGCAGTACACCAGCTTCGTCTTGACGGGATGAAGCTCGAGCCCGCAATCGGCGAGCCGCTTGCGGATCGCCTCCAGCACGTACCGAGCCTGAGCCTCGCTCACGCAGTGGACGACCGCATCGTCCGCATAGCGTTCGAACGACACTCGCGGAAAGCTCCGCTGCATCCAGGTGTCAAACGCGTAGTGCATGAAGAGGTTGGCCAGGAGCGGGCTGATGACCCCCCCTTGCGGGGTGCCACGTGTTCGCTCCACCCGGGCTCCGTCCGGCATCTCCACGGGGGCGCAGAGCCACCTGGTGATATACAGACGAATCCACGGGTTGTCCGTGTGGTGGGCGACGGCCTTGAGGACAAGGTCATGGTCCAGGTTGTCAAAGAAACCTCTGATGTCCAGGTCGATGACCCAACCGGCACGCCAGCACCGCTTGCGCGCGGTGCCCACCGCATCGAGCGCCGACTTGCCCGGACGGTACCCGTACGAGTCCCCATGGAAATGCGGTTCCACGATCGGCTCGAGCACCATCTTGACGACCGTCTGCGCGATGCGATCCCCCACTGTCGGAATGCCCAGCGGGCGCATGCCTCCTCCACCCTTCGGGATCTCGACGAGCCGCACCGGGGGCGGAAAGTAGGATCCCGACGACATTCGATTCCAGACCTTGTAGAGGTTGCCCTCCAGATCCTTGTCGAAGTCGGCGAGAGACTGCCCGTCCACACCCGCGGCACCTCGGTTCGCCCTGACCCGTTTGTACGCCTCCCAAACCAATCGCTTGGGTACTTCGTACGGCTTTGCCTCAGCCATGAGCTCCTCCTCTTCCGAGTTGGCTCGTGACCTCGGCAGGGCAAGCCGATGCCTTCGCTCCACCCGCATTACCAGGCTTCATCGCTACTACGCATCGGTCCGCCCCTCCGCTCCGCATCGGTACTCTCCCCCTCGTGGGTCTTCCACTTGTGGGTTCTCCCTTGGCATCGGAGCGGCAGGTTCCCACGTTCCGCACGAGAGCCTGGTCCGGGCTCGCGCCGCCTTCATGCCGGCCGCCACCTGGGCAGGAGACAGACGTCCCCCAGGCTTCATCCCAGGGCAACGACTGGACCCTGGTTTCGACGGCATCCCTACGCTTTCGACACGTCATCAGCGGTTCACTCGCGTTCGCCTTCCCGGACCACACCTGATGGAGTCCAGCTCCACCTTTTCCGACTCGCTCACCACCACAGCCATTGGACCGCAGCAGCAGCCGGTGGTTTGGGACCTGCCTCTGCCGACCGGTCCCGAGGGGCCCTCCCTCATCTCTCGTGCAGCAAGGCTGCTCGGATTCGGCGTCTACATGACCGCCTCCCCTTCGCGCCGTCGTGGCGCACAGTCGTCCGCGTAGCGCACGAAGCGTAGACCACGTCGGTCCAGCTCCCAGTCGAGCTCGTCCAAGACGATGTTCGACAGTAGTGGCGACAAAGGTCCGCCTTGTGGGGTCCCCTCAGCCGAGGACACCCGGGTACCGTCCGGCATCACGACCTTCGCCTTCAGCATCTGA
>JAFGIH010000551.1 GCA_016929985.1 Thermoleophilia bacterium
ATCCGTCGGTGCTCAGCGCCCGCGCCTGGTGGAGGTCCCCCGCCCGCCAAGCGACCCAGGAAAGATGGCCCTTGGCCTCTCCTCCGAACTCGGTCCAGACCCCCGGAGGATCCGTCATCAGCGACAGCGTTTCTTGCGCGTACTTACGGACGGTCTCGGTCTCACCCCGCCGTCGATGCCAGATTTCCAAGTACCACAGCGCCGGGAGCCCGTGCCAGACCGAATGGTGCCGCTTTGCCAGATGGTAGAAGAGGATGAGCTGATCGTAAGCCTCTTCGCTCTTCTCGGGCGACCATAGGTAGGCGTTCGCCAGGATCCTTTCTGCGTAGAGGAGATCTCCCGGCGAACCGGCCGCTCGGAAGTTCTCGGCGCATTCCTGAACAAGCGCTAGAGTCTCAGTCGTAGACACGCCTCGCTGCTGTGTCCACGAGGCTATGATGCGCAGCCGCAAGAACCGGGCCCGCTCTCGCGGACTTCCGTGGCTCCCCATCGTCCTCGCGGCTTGGTCGAGTAGACCGTATAGCTCTTGGAGCCTTTCTTCGTAAAAACATAGCCAGCCACGGATTGTCTGAACACGGATCCAGGTGTCCCACCACGAGGTGTCGGCGTCCTCGGCCGGAGATCCGAGAAGCTCGTCCACCTCGGTTAGACAGGCCATGGACTGATCGAAGCGGCGGCGGCGCATGTGCATCATGGCTACCTTCTCCTGTAGACGCGCCTGCCACAGCCGCTCCCCTGGCGGGACCCTTCGGGCGGCCTGCCGATAGGCCGCGAGGGCACAGTCGGTCTCCACCATGACGTCGTGCACGTCACCCAACTCCTCCCAGACGGAGCTTGCGAAGATCGGGGCTCTTTCGGGCGCACCTACCGGGAGGATTTCGAGAAGATCGGCGGCCCGGCGCAACTGCGACAAGGCCTCGTTCCAGGCGAAGTGCGCTACGGCGACGCGGCCGGCTCTGAGGCAGTAGGCAACCGCCTGGGAGGCGAATCCTGCCGGAACGGCCTCCGAGAAGTGGTACGCGAGGTCCGCGGCATGGGCGTCGAGTTCATCGCCGTACAGGCGCTCGAGGGCTGCCCCCACCTTGGCGTGCAAGGTCGCCCGTCGTTGCGGGGAGAGCTCAGCCCGAAGGACGTCCTGAAAGATGCTATGGGCAAAACGATAGCCCCCTGGTGCGTCCTCCCGGGTCAGCAGTATGTGGGTGTCGATTGCTTCGGCGAGCCGCTCCAGCAGAAGCGCGGGTGTCAGGTCCGTCGCGTCGGCGAGCACCGGTTGTGTGAACTCCCGGCCGATGACGCTGGCTACGTCCAGAGTCTCGCGACAGGGCGCCGAGAGGCGCGAGAGGCGGCGAAGGACCACATGGCGCACCCCCTCTTCGCGGCTGAGGACCGGCCCACCCGGCCGGGGCTCTGGAGACTCGCTCTCGAGAAGACGAAGGCGCACGAGCTGGGTCATGAAGAACGGGTTGCCCTCGGTCACCCGGTAGACGTCAGCGGCCGGCGTGGTGCCTCCGTGGGCCACGCCGCTCATGTTGGCTCCCGGGCCTGCGCCGGTTCCCGGGTCTGCTTCAGGCGCCACCTCTTTGCGGTCAAGACCGGTCAACTCGACGAAAAGACCGACCTCGCTCTCGGAAAGGGAACGCAGAGGGAGGACCGCCCCCAGGTCGCCGCGCACCAGTTCGTTGATCACCTCCGTGAGGAGGGGCGACTGGGCGGGTTCGCCTGATCGGTAGGTGAGAAGCAGTATCAGCGAGGTGTCCCGCACGTGGCTGATAACGTACTGGAGGGCCATGAGCGTGGAGGGGTCGGCCCAGTGCAGGTCGTCGATGACCAGACACAGCGGGCCTTCGTCGGCTTTGTGGCGCACGGCGTCTACGAGTCTATCGAACACGCGCAGCCGGGCGCTCTCGCCCTCATCGGCCGAGCGTACATCGCCCGGCGGCTCCGGCGCGAATATCCGGGCCAACTCGCCGGTGGGATTCTCCCGTTTCCATTGCTCGACGATCTCCACCCATGGTTCGTATACCGGCTTGGCGGACGCGTCCCGGCACCTGCCCCAGTTCACGCGGGCGCCCGCGTCGCGTGCGTAGGCTGCCGTCTCTTCGGCCAAGCGGGTCTTCCCGATGCCGGGGTCTCCCACGATCGCCGCGCCGCGCACCTCCCCGTTCATCGCTGCATCGACCGCCGCGCGAAGCACAGCCAACTCTCGCTCCCGCCCCACGAAGGGGAGTCGCCCCGACTTGTGCCTGCTGTCGCTGGCCGATAGGGGGCCGACGGGGTGATCGACGGCCCACGCAGTCGAGACACCGGCTGGACGCTCGACTGCGCGATCAGCCTGGCAAACGAGGCGGTAGCCCACGCTCCTGACGGCTTCGATCCGGATCGTCCCGGAGGGCGCGGCGCCGCGGGTACCCGCAACTGCATGCCCGGCCGCTTGCTCCAGCTTCCGGCGCAGGTTGGCGATGTGCACCGTGACAACTCGGGGCTCAACGAAGTCGCAGCCCCAGATGAGATCGATCAGTTGCTGACGGCTCCAGACGCGACCCGGCCGACGGGCGAAGTGGCACAGCAACTCGAACTCCTTGGCCGTCAGGCTGAGGGGAACGGCCTCGAGCTCGACCGTGTGCTCATCCAGGTCGACAACGAGCGGACCGACGGTGAGTCTCTCGGTCTCGTTCTTGCCTGCGCCCGCGTGGCCCGGCGCGGAGCCTCCCAGCAGGGCTCGGATACGCTCGACGAGCGAATCTCCAGAGTCATCGGCACGGCTGTCCGTACTACGGGATAGGACAACGACAGGGACGTCATATCGGGAGGCTGCCGCGGACAGGCTCTCGAGATCGCGGCCGCCAAGGGCATTCTCATGGATCACCAGCACATCTGGACGGTCGTGCTCGAGCAAGCGAGTCGCCGTCACACCGTTGTCGGCTTGAAGAACCGCGAAGCCCGCGCGCTTGAGGCTTGCCCCAATCGGGTCCTGAGGATCTCGCCTCGCCACCAGAAGCACACGCGTTGCTGGAGACTGCACCACCGGCTTCACCCCCACCGACGGCTGGCTCTTGCTGCTTACGCCCGGGCCTTCTCCGCGATATCCGTGCGGATAGGCCGAAGCCTATGCTATGAGTCTATCTCCCTGCATCAGGCGTGTCACTCACCCGGTGCTAGGTACTGCGCCGCTACGCGGCGGGCGCCAACTCCCTCACCGGCCGCCCCTCGATGTACCCCCGGTATCCCAAGGGCGCCAACTGGAAGCGGGGAGCGTCCTCGTCAGCCCACTCGTAACCGATGATGAGCGGGTCGTAGCTGTTTATCACGTCCCAGAGTGAGTTGATGGCCTGCTCGAAGTCCTTCTCCTCGAACGGCTCCCCCTGGAAGACGAGCATCTTGCACGGCGCCAGCTCGATCACCCGGTACCCTTCGGGCAGAGAGCCGGCGTAGTCGATGGGCACCTCCACGCCCTGCACGTAGGTGGACGTTCCTTCGGGGCGCAGGTTGTCAGGCATCCACAAGCCCATCGGCTCGTGGATGGCCTCGCGGATGCCCTTCAGGTCGTCCCATACCTCGCAACCCACCTCTTCGCAGTAGGCGAAGTAGTGCGTTGCGCTCGTAGCCGGAAGGAAGAGCAGCTTGCGCCGCGGCCGCTCGAGTATCTGTACGAACACTGTCTTTGTCCCGGCCATGCCGTTCGTTCCTTTCTGTCTGTCTCGGTAGAGCTCGGTCACCGGCTCGGGGTGGAAGAGATGGGCCGGCCAGGCGACCTCCTGGAGACGAGAGGGCGGCACGCCGAACTGCCGCGCGAAGGCCCGCGTGAAGCCCTCGTGTGAGTCGAACACGAAGTCGAAGGCCACGTCCACCACGCGCCTCTCCTCCTTGCTCAACTCCACGGCCGCGGCCGAAAGGCGCCTCATTCGCAGGTATTCAAAGGGAGTCCGGCCGGTCATCTCCTTGAACATCCGCGCTGAGTGGTACATGGAGTAGCGCGCGGCCCGCGCCAGGTCGGCGAGGGTCACCGGTTCGCCGAGGTGATCCTCGATGAACTCCTGCATGCGCCGCACCGCTTTGCGCCGTTCCCACTCTGTGAGCACGCTGCCTCCTCTCGGGATGTCAGGATACCGGCGCGAGCCCGGGACGGCTTGACCGCCGTTGCGGATGTGTGCGGCCGGCCGGTGAGGGGTAGATAATGTCGCGCACCGATGCATACCGGCAACCGACTTCCAGAAGGGCCACAGCTATGAAGATCGCCGAGATACTGAACTCCAGAATGAGCTTCTCGTTCGAAGTGTTTCCGCCGAAGACCGACGCAGGTATGGAGAAGCTGAGGTCGGCGCTGCAGTACTACTACAACTACAAGCCCGATTTCATCAGCTGCACGTACGGCGCCGGCGGCAGCAACGCGGGTCGCAACGTGGAAGTGTGCCAGACCATCATCGACGCGGGTGTCACCGAGGTCATGACGCACTTCACCTGCATCGGGAACACCAAGGAAAAGATCAACAGCGAGCTCGAGCACTACCGGTCCATGGGCATGGAGAACGTCCTGGCCATGCGGGGCGACCTGCCTGCAGGCTGGGAAGGTACGCAAGGCGACTTCAGCTACGCCGATGGACTGATCAGATATATCAAGAAGGAATTCCCCGATTTCTGCATCGCGGCTGCCTGCTATCCGGAGAAGCACATCCTGGCGCCCTCGTTCGCCGCGGATATCGCCCATCTGCGCAGCAAGCAGGACAACGGCGCCGAGTTTCTCATGTCGCAGCTGTGCCACGACGTGGAGGCATTCAAGGAGTTCGTCTATCGCATACGCGAAGCCGGGATAGGCGCTCCTGTGGTGCTCGGCATCATGCCGGCGTTGGGCAAGGACGCCATCATCCGCATGACTGTCAGCAACGGCTGCTCCATCCCCGCGGAGCTGGCGGCGATCATCGGCAAGTACGGCGAGAACCCCGACGAGTTCAAGAAGGCCGGCATCGATTACACCATCAACCAGATCTACAGGTTCATGGAGGCCGGCATCGAGGGCCTGCACATCTATACGCTGAATAAGTGGGAAGACGTCGAGACGATCATGGACGGCTGCGGCATCCGCAAGGACGTGTAGCCGGCGGCAGCCGGCCCAAGCCGGCGCGGTAGCCTCGCGCACAGACGGGCGGCCTCGCGGGAGACCCCGCGAGGCCGCCCGTGTCTCAAGTGCCTGTGCCGCAACCACCAGGGCCTTCGAGAGGCGGCTCAGCCGAAGCCGATGACCTCCAGCGCGAGCAGCCACCACCAGGCGTCGACGACGAGATAGAAGGCGCTGATCGCGGCGGCGCCCGCCCAATCACGACGCCACGCCAGCGCGACGGTGAATGCTATCCACAGGCCCGCGGCGGTGGCGACCAGCGCAAGAAATCCTCCTGAGCCCCGCTGGAACCCGTCAAGAATCCAAGAGAAGACCGGGTACGTAATCGCGAGCGGCAGGATTATCCCCAGCCAGCGGAGGGTGAGGTTGACCCTCTGTCTAGGGGTGAGAGGCTCCTTCTGAACCGGAGCCGGTCCGTCCACCATGCGATCGTCCATGCACGGCTCCTACGGCGCTGGTTCGACCAGTGCCCTCTCAACCGCCTTGAAGCGCAGATCGACGAGCCGCCGGTCGTCTGGCTCCGGTATCGCCTCGTCACTGGATCGCTTGAGCATGTTCGCCTGAGCCATAAGCGCCGACCGGCCCGCTTCGTGCTTCACGCGGGGGCCGACCGCCGCGATCGACTCGAGAAGGCGCACGGTCACCGGCACGCTCCCCCGGCTGTACTGCCGTATCCGGCTGAACATGAGGTCAGTCATACGAGCAAAGCCAAGGGGATAGGTGACCAGGCACACGTCTCCTTCTGGGGGAAG
>JAFGIH010000552.1 GCA_016929985.1 Thermoleophilia bacterium
TGTGGGGCGTCTGGATCATCGTGATGATCGCGGTGTTTGGCTACTTTCAAGGGACTTTCCACTCGTACTACACGGTGGTGCTCGCCCCCGCGGTGGCCGCCCTCGCTGGTTCGGGCTGCGTCACCCTGTGGCGGCTTGGCCGGGGGCAACGGACGCTCGCCTGGGTGTTCCCTCTGGTGGTCGCCGGCAGTGCGGTGTGGTCGGCCCTCCTGCTGAGGCGGGTCTCGGGCTATGCACCCGGGCTTGGCGCGGCTGTGATCATCCTGGGCGTGGTCGGCGCTTCCCTGTTGTCCGCCTTGCTCGTCCGCCGGGGGCACGACCGGCAGGCGGAGCGGCCGGCGGAGCAGCCGGCAGGCCGGTTCGCGGGGTCGGCGCTCACACTGGCCGCGACCGCCGTCTGCGCGGTCGCGCTCCTGGCCGGTCCTATCGCCTACGACATCAGCACCATCCAGAGAGTGATCAACGGCGACTCCGCTTCTGCCGGGCCGGTGGCCAATAAGTACTTAGGCAGCAGCACCGACGACCTTTCGGTCGACGAGGGCTTGGTGGCCTACCTCCGAGTGCATCGGGAGGGGGCGAAGTACTTGGTGGCGGTACAGACCACCGCGGCTTCCGTTCCCCTGATCCTGGCTACGGGGGAGCCTGTCGTCACCATCGGCGGCTACAAGAGCAGGGACCCGTATCCCGCTCTGGCCCGGTTACAGAGTATGGTCGCCGCCGGTGAGTTGCACTACGTGCTGATCAAGGACGACGGCAGTTCCGCGTCGCTGGCGGATGCAAAGGACGGGGCGTCGGTGAGCGTCGAGGCGGTTCTGACGTCGGTCACTCAGTGGGTCACACAGCAGGGCACTGCGGTCGCAGCCTCCGAGTACGACGGCAGCTCCATCGACGGGACGCTCTACCGCCTGCCGTAGCAGCACAAGCCAGGGGGTCTTCCTACCGCGCACCAAGCTTGGGGGGCGGGTCGATTTGACGCTCACCTTACGTACCCGCCGGTAAGCTCCCCTTCAGCACCGCGGGAAATCGAACCTACGAGGGCGGGATCGCACAATGAGAAACGGGACGCGGCTTCTGATCGGCATACTTGCTGTGTTGGCTCTCAGCGTACTCGCCGGAATCGCCGCCACCAGCAGCGACAACACGGCGGCTGCGGCCGCCGTGGAGACGACCTCGACCGCCTCGTTGCCCGACGACTCCACGGAGCTCTACGGCGATTATGCGCAGGGAGTCGTCGAGATAGTCTTGGGGGAGACGGTCGCGATCAGCGGAGGCGGGGCGGTCGCGGAAGGCGGAACGGTGAGCATCACGGCCGCAGGCGTCTATCACGTCTCGGGCACGCTCACCGACGGCCGGATCGAGGTGGACGCCAAAGGCAAGGTTTACCTGGAATTCGACGGCGTCGACATCACCAGCAGCTCCGGCCCGGCGCTCAGCATCATCGACGCCAAGAAGGTCACTCTGACGCTCACCGAGGGCAGCGCCAACTACCTGGCTGATGCTGCCTGCGACGGTGTGGAGGACGCGGCCCTCTTCACCAACGACACGCTTGTCATCAACGGCGGCGGGACCCTGGTCGTCCGTGGCAACAATGCCGAGGGCATATCCAGCGACGACGACATCATCATCAACAGCGGCACGATCAGGGTCACCGCCGTTGATGACGGATTGAATGCCCACGACGACGTCACCTTCAACGGGGGCGAGGTCTACATCATCGCGGGCGGTGACGGCATAGACTCCAACGGCACCATCAACGTGAACGGTGGCGCACTTCGCTCCTTCGGCGGCGCGGCCCCTGGGGGCGGGGGGCTGGATGCCATCGGAGCCGTCGCCATCAACGGCGGCACCGTGATCGCCACGGGCAACAGCATCTCCCTGCCCGGCCGCGACTCGGGCCAGTGCTCCATCTACGTAGCCGCAGGCTCCACTGTGACCGCGGGCGCCGCTGTTCGGATAGAGAAAGACGGTGAGGAGATGCTCACGGTGACACCCGACGAGCAGTGGCAGAACCTCCTCGTCAGCTCCGGCGCCCTCGTGACGGACGCCATCTATCAGATCCACGTGGACGGCGTAGCCACCGTGTTGTCGGTGACTGCGGCCGCAGCCCCGGCGAACACGGCCGCCGTGGGGGCGGCCGGTGCCGAGTAGCGGCGAGGCGGAAGGAGTGTCCCGGCGATGACGGCCATCGACACCACGCACGCCCACGCGGCCGGGCCGGCAGGAGTGCAGCCCCTCCGGGCGGAGAACCGCCCGTCTGCCCTGCCCAACCTACATCTGAGCGTCGCCTGCCCGGCGTCGGGTCTGGCTCCGCTGCGCGAGAGGGTCGAGCAGAAGTACTTCGTACCGCCCGGCAGGCAGATGGCGGCGTTCGCCCTCCTGCGCCGGACGTGCAGAGCGGAGGCGGTCTATCCGGTCGGGCAGGTCAACAGCCTCTACTTCGATACCCCGGACCTCGACCAGCACGAGCGCTCCCTCTCCGGTGAGCACGCGAAAGACAAGGTGCGAATCCGCTGGTACGGCGAGGAGCACGATCCCCACCGCACCAGGGCGACGGGTGGAGTGGACGCGGCGGCCGCCCGCCGATTGAGCGGTCCGGCCGGAGGCTGCCAAGACACGGTCGAGGTCTGGCTCGAACTGAAGAGCCGCCGGGGGTTCGCCTCGACCAAACAGCGTCTTGCTCTGCCCGTCCTCGCTCCGGCCCTCGCCTTCCCGGTCCTGGGGCGCGGCGTCGTCTCTTCCACCACTCTCACTCGCACCATGGCAGGCTTCGGCTTCATCCCCGGAGGACCTCTCCGGCCGGTGGTAGCCATCTCGTACTGGCGCTATCGCTTCGTGGAGCCGGAGACGGGCTTCCGCATCTCTATCGACTCACACATCCGCTCGTCTCTCATCATGCCCGGTCTGGGACGCGGTGAGCGAGAGGTCGAACTCCCCGGAGCGGTGGTGGAGGTCAAGGGGCCCTTCTTCCATCTGCCTCGGGCTCTCCGCCCCGTCGCCGATATCGGCACCTCCTGGACGCGGTACTCGAAGTACTCCTCCAGCCTGGAGGCGCACGAA
>JAFGIH010000057.1 GCA_016929985.1 Thermoleophilia bacterium
ATGGCCATCGCCTTCGTCTGGATCACCGAGGACATCTACAACAAAGAGTACGTGGCCGACAAGACCATCGGCTTCGACGAGTTCAAGAAGTACGTACTCGGCGAGATCGATGGCGTGCCGAAGACCCCGGAGTGGGCAGAGGAGGAGTCCGGGGTGGACGCCCGCGACATCCGCACTCTGGCCCGCGAGTGGGCGGCCAAGCGCACGATCCTCTCGGGCGGATCTCGCGGTGGCGAGGGCGGAGCGTGCCGGGAGGCGTACGCCACCGAGTGGGCCCGCATGATGGTGCTTCTGCAGGCCATGCAGGGTCTGGGTGCTCCGGGCCGCAGCATCTGGGGCACCACCATGGGCGCTCCCAACGACACCAGCGTCTGGGTCCCGGCTTACGGGGAGCCGAATGGCCGGATCTCCATGGCCAGCAGGGTGGCCAAGTACATCCCGAAGAACTCGAATCCCCAGCGTCTCTGGCGCCTCACCGTGCCGGACGCCATCTTGGACCCGCCGGTCGAATGGTATGGCGAGGGCTTCTGTGGCCAGAGTCTCGAGCAGCAGTTCAAGCACTTCGTGTATCCGGCGCCCGGTTGCTCGGAGATCAAGCTGTGGTATCGCTACGGCGGCTCCTTCATGGGCACCATGAGCGACACCACCAAGTGGGTGCGGATGTATCAGAGCCCCAAGCTGGAGTTCGTGGTCAACCAAGATATTTGGTGGAACAGCGAGACCCGCATGGCCGATGTGATACTGCCGGCCTGCACCAACTTCGAGCGCGAAGACTTGGGCGAGTGGGCCGCGGTCAACGGCTACACGTGGCACGCCAGCAGCGGGTGCAACTACCGGGTGGTGGTCCGCGAGCAGAAGTGCATCGAACCTCTGTGGGAGTCCAAGTCGGACTACGAGATCTTCGCGCTCATCTTCGAGAAGATGGGCAAGCGCGACCTCTACACCGATGGTGGTAAGACCGACCTCGACTGGGTCAAGGGCTTCTTCGATGACTGCGACCTCCCTAGGGTAGTCAGCTGGGACGAGTTCAACACCAAGGGCTACCACATCATCAACATCAGCGACGACTACAAGCCGACCCCGGGGCTACGCTGGTTCTACGAAGGACGTGCGTGCGACACCCCTGATACCGGGAACGCCAAGCGGCTCGATCCCGAGCACGCGGGCGAGCTGGGCACTTTCAGCGGCAAGATAGAGTTCGTCTCGGAGAGCCTCAAACAGTACTTCCCGGACGACGAAGAGCGGCCGTTGGCGCCAAGGTACATCCGGAGCTGGGAGGGGTACCTCACTCCCGGGCTGTACGACAAGTACCCGCTGCAGCTCGTATCGCCGCACCCGCGGTTCACTTTCCACTGCCACTACGACAAGCACACCGACTGGCTCAACGACATCCCGGTGCACCGCATCAAGAAGGACGGCCACCCGTGGTGGCCGGCACGCATCAATCCCGAGGATGCCGCCGAGCGTGGTATCAACAGCTACGACATCGTGCGTCTCTACAACGACCGCGCGTCGGTGCTCTGTATCGCGGTGATCACCGGGCGTGTGCGGCCCGGCGTCATCCACTGCTACGCCTCGTCTGCGTTGTACGACCCCCTGCGCCCGGGTGAGGCTGACTCCATGGACCGGGGCGGGTGCATTGCCATGTTGACGCCGTCGCGGATGCTCTCCAAGAACGCACCCGGGATGACGCCCAATTCCTGCCTAATCGAGATTGAGAAATGGGAGGGCTGAGATCATGACGCGGCTGAGCCTACTCATAGACGTGACCAAGTGCAGCGGCTGCCACAATTGCTTTCTGGCCTGCCGCGACGAGTACTACGGCAACGACTACAGCCCTTACTCTGCCCCTCAGCCGCTCGACGGCCAGTTCTGGATGCAGATCAAGGAAGTCGAGCGCGGCAGCTATCCCAAACCCAAGCTCGACTACATCCCGATACCTTGCATGCACTGTGAGGATGCTCCGTGCATCGACGCAGCGGCGGACGGAGCTGTATACCGGCGTGACGACGGCATCGTGATGATCGACCCAGTAAAGGCCAAGGGGCAGAAGGCCATCGTCAACGCCTGCCCCTACCGCGTGATCTTCTGGAACGAGGCGCTCGAGCTCCCGCAGAAGTGTACGCTCTGCGCGCATATGCTGGATGTCGGCGAGAAGCTGCCGCGTTGCGTGGAGGCCTGTCCCACCGGCGCTCTGGTCTTCGGCGATCTGGACGACCCCGGCAGCGAGATCGCAAAATTGTCGGCCGAGTTCAAGCCCGAGGTGTACCATCCCGAATACGGCGTGAAGCCGACGGTCAAGTACATAGGGATCCCCAAGCGGTTCGTGACCGGCGAGGTGGTCAAGCGTGACGACCCCGGTGAGTGCGCCGAGGGTGTGAAGGTCACACTCGAAGGCGGGGATCTCACGCTGGAGACCCGCACCGACAGCTACGGCGACTTCGAATTCGACGGGCTGGAGAAGAACACCGACTACCGCGTCGGAGTTGAGCTCGACGGGTACGCGTCCATGGTCATCGAGGTGTATACCCAGACCGACGTCGACCTGGGCGAGATAGTGCTGGAACCCTTCAACTAGAGAGACCGCGGCCTGCGTCTCGGCAGTAGGAGCTCTCAGGCATTACAAACGACTGGAAAAAGGACTCATGGAAGACGTTGTCATCGTAAGCGCCGTACGTACGGCAGTAGGCAAGTTGGGTGGGGGACTCAAGGATGTAGAACCGGAGGATCTCGGCAAGATCGTAATCAGCGAGGCGCTCGCGCGCGCCCAGGTCGACCCTGCAGAAGTCGAAGAGGTCATACTCGGGCAGACCAAGCAGAGCGCCGACGCCGCCAACCTGGCGCGCGTGGCCGCCCTCAAGGCCGGATTGCCCGTGGAGGTGCCGGCTTACACGGTCATGCGCCAGTGCGGCTCGGGCCTGCAGGCCATCCACAACGCCGCCCAGCAGATCATGATCGGCGAGGCCGACAT
>JAFGIH010000553.1 GCA_016929985.1 Thermoleophilia bacterium
GTCTCATCCGTTCACAGACTTTCCCGCGGGCTCCTGGTACGAACCGGCGGTGGCGGCCCTCTTCCAGGCCGGCCTCACCAACGGAGTCTCGCCCACTACGTTCGATCCCGAGGGGACGATGTCACGCCAGCAGGCGGCGAGCCTGCTCATGCGGGCATTGGAATACCGGCACAACGCGCTACCCATCGAGGGGCTCGATCTGACGCTTGACGCCGAGGATGTAGATGCGTGGCTGCAGCGGTTCGCCGACCGGCACCTCATCGCCGGGGTACACCGAGGCTCAGTGGCAAATGCGTACCGGCTGCAGATCGTGTCCGGGCGGACCGATGGTCTCTTCTATCCGCTGGAAGATGTGACACGCTCTCAGAGTGTCGGCGTACTCTACGCCGCGCTGTACAAGACGCCCGTGGCTCTGACGGAGCCGCCCGCTCCCACTCCCTCCTATCTGTCCTACCCCGACGCGGCCCTCGGTAGCCAAGGCGCCCACGTGCTGGAGCTGGAACGGCGTCTGACCGAGCTGACCTACCGTCCAGGCCCCGTCGACGGTATCTTCGATCACCGCACCAACCAGGCGGTCATCGCCTTTCAGAAATGGGAAGGCCTCGACCGTGACGGCGTGGTGGACCGCCAGGTGTGGACTAGGCTGCAGACGGCTGTGGGGCCACATCCCAGTCGAAGCGGCTCGGGTATCTGGATCGAGGTGAACCTGTCCAAGCAGGTCTTCCTGTATGTGCAGAACGGCACCGTGACGCGAACGTTGCCGACCTCCACAGGCCGGAGCTTCACTTACCGCTCGACGCCCTACACCGTGCAACGCAAACCCATAGCCGACGGGCCACGGTACAGGGCGCTCTACCTGAATCCGGGGAACGTCCTTGCCATCCACGGCTATCCGTCCGTCCCGGTCTACCCGGCCAGCGATGGATGCATCCGCCTGCCCAAGTGGGATATGGACGATCTGCGTGCCGACGATCCGCACGCCCCCATGATCCCGGACGGAACGAAGGTCTACATCCGGTAGAGAACCGAATCTACCAAGAGGGAGGGTCGCCATGTCCGATCGGGCAAAGACGCTGCTTCGCCGGGGTCTTCCGAGCGCGGTGTTTCTCGTGCTTGCGCTCCTCCTCGTGCTGGTCGCATCGGTGCAGGCCTTCCCCGACGTACCCGCTGGGCACGCGTACAAGACGGCGATCGACCGGCTCTCCCAATCGGGCATCATCGGTGGATATCAGAACGGCGATTTTGGTCTCAACGATCCGGTGAAGAGAGCCCAGTTCGCCAAGATGATCGTAGGCGCCCTGGAGATCGCACCCAGTTCCTCCACTGCCACGCGTTTCACCGACCTGGGCGCGCCCGACGCGAATGGTTACCCCCACAAGTACGTCCAGGCAGCCTACGACAACGGCATCACCACCGGCACCAACGCCACCCAGACCCTCTTCGCACCGTGGAGTTCCATCCGCCGCGACCAGGTGGTGAGCATGATCGTGCGCGGGATCGAGCGCCTTCACCCAAGCCTACTGGAGGACCCACCGGCGGGGAAGGTAGGCCTGTTCACCGGGATCGGCGAGCCACACGGGCAGAATCTGCGGATCGCCGACAACAGTGGCCTCCTCGACGGCCTCATAGGGATCGGCCCGGGATGGAGCGTGACGGCGACGGCCACCCGCGGCGAGGTGGCGCACATGCTCCACAACCTGCTGACGCTTCTCGACGGGAACGGGTCGTCTCCCACGACCTCGCCGCCCACGACCACCCCACCCACGACGGCGCCTTCCACCCGCCCGGCGCGCGACGTATGGGTGTACGCCGATGGGAGTGGCGACTACCCCACCATCGAGGCAGCCGTCGCGGCGCTTGGCCCCGGCTCCACCATCCGCCTCGGCAAGGGGACCTTCACCCTCACCAAGACGTTGGCCGTCGACTACGCCCTTGACCTGGTGGGGTCCGGGTGGCAGACGGGAAACACGCTGGTCACCTACGCGGGTGTGGTGGTAGATGTACGCGGCGCCGAGTTCCGCGCCGAGAACGTGCGTTTCGTGAACACGGCCACAACCCACGCTTCATGCGTCCTCGGGGCAAAGGATGCCGAGCTCGATCTGCAGTCGTGCTGCTTCTCCGGGGGCAAGCGGCGGAATGATACGTCGGGCAGTGGTGTCTATCTCTACGGGACTACCACCGCGACGGTGTCTGATTGCGTCCTCACAAAGAACGACCTGCACGGTATCGCGGTGGAGGATGAGGCGCAGGCGACGCTGGAGGGCAACACCTGCACCAGCAACTCGAGCGCGGGCATCCTACTCGCGGATAATGCGATTGGCACCGTGCGCGACAACTACTGTTCCGACAACGGGATGACAGGCGTGGCTGCGTTGGAGCAGAGCAAGGTGACCATCGACGGCAATACGTGCAGATCCAACGCCGGCACGGGCATATTGCTCTACGATGACGCCTCCGGCACCATCCGCGACAACGAGTGCACCGAGAACGAGCAACACGGCATCTGTCTCACCTATCGCGCAGACGCCGTGATCGAATACAACGCCTGCACATCCAACGCACAGGCGGGGATCTGCTTTCTCGATAGCAGCCGGGGCACGGTGCGCCACAACGAGTGCACTGCCAACCGGTGGGGCATCTACGTTGTGGCGACAGCCGCTCCGGTCATCGAGAGCAACAACGACCTACATAGCAACACGGTATCTCCCCAGCTCTACTACGAGCGCTGAAGGACCACGCAAAGCGGGCCAATTCTTCTGGGAATCTTCAAAATGTGTAGTTGATTCTCTGACAATAGTGCTATTCTTGATTTGCCGTCTGTTGTATCGATGGAGGGGGTCCATCAAGTGGTCGATGGCAGCGCTAGCCTGCCTCCTGCCCTGGGCGAAGAACCTGGGGATCCTCTTGTCTCCTCACTGACCGTGGCCACCTCAGGCCTCGA
>JAFGIH010000554.1 GCA_016929985.1 Thermoleophilia bacterium
GAAGATGTAGTTGTCCCACGGGCAGTCGGTGCTGAGGCAAGGCACTTCATTCGCCTCGGCCTGGTCGGCCACCGGGCACACGTTCGTCCCGGTGGAGGCTGCAAGCAGGATGTCGACTTTGCTGTTGTTGATGAGGTCGCCTGCCACCTGGGCGGCGCGATTGGAATCGGACTGGCTGTCTTCGAGAAGAACTGTGATCGGGTGTTTCTTGCCATCGCCCGCGACCATTCCATCTGCGAAGCCTTCCTTTGCCCGATCGAAGCAGTACTGATCCGCCACGCCGAAGATGGCGAGGGGACCGGTGATCGGGGCCACGTAGCCGAGCTTGATCTCACGGCCCGTATCTGGGCCCGCACTGACGCTGGTGGTGCTGGCCGCCGCGGTGGTCGTAGGCCCCGCGCTCGTCGGTGGCGCGGTCGTAGCCGGGGCGCCGCTGGTCGTGGTGGCCTCTTCCTCACCGCATGCCGCCAAGAGACCTCCGAGGCCGGCGCCCACACCGATCGTCGCGCCCGCGATGCCAGCCAGTTTCAGGAATTCACGCCGGCTGACGTCTTTGCTGATGTCTACCATCTCTCACCCCTTGCTGAATCGAGAACAATGACTGCGCATCCCTGTCACCGGTCTGCCATCGCATCCTCCCGCGTGCCTCTTCTTCTGCCGAGAGAAGTCAGGAAAGGGGCCTCGACACCACCTCATCGTAGCCCCATCTCCCCATGCTGTCGACCCTCAAGAGGTTCATAAAATGAACCTGAGTGTTCTAATATTGAATCAACTCTATCAGTGCTACCATGGGCTTGTCAACGTTGGAGGATCACTCGGATTGGGTGAGGAGCGCGACAGCACACAAGAGGGAGTCGAGGAAGAGACTCGGGTCTCCGGCGCGCCGACCCGCACCTTAGAGAAGGGCCTATTCCTCTTGAGCCTCTTCGATGTGGAGCATCCCGAGTGGAGTCTTCGCGAACTGCGGGAGCGGGCGGACCTACCGAAGGCCACCGCCCGGCGTCTCATCAAGACTCTGGAGGCCGCGAAATGGGTGGCTTATGACGCGGAATCCCGGAGGTATCACCTTGGATCGAGCGCACTACGGGCGCTCTACTTGGCGACGTCTCATTCGGAGCTCGTGCGCATCGTACATCCCTTTCTGGTGGGGCTTGAGGAAGAGACCAACGAGTCCGCCATATTCTCCGTCTGGACCGATCACGGAGCGCTGATACTGGATAGTGTCCCTACCTCGCGACCGTTCAAGCCTCTTACCTACCCTGGGATGCTCCTGCCGGGGGTGGCGAGTGCCGATGCGCAGGTCCTGATCGCTTTCGGGCCCGAAGAGGCTTGGGATGAGCTGCTTGCCGGCCCTATCGAACGGCGGACCGAGCGGACTGTCGTCGACCCGGCACTGCTCCGAGAGCGGTGGCGCACCATCAAACGCGAGGGGGTCGCGTATGACTGGGGGGAATGGAACCTGGGCGCTCCGGCCGTATCGGCGCCGGTCTTCGACGGCAATGGTCAGCTACGGGGCGCCATCACAGTCGTTCCTCCCATTGAGCGCTGCAACGAGCAGCAGATGCTTGAGTACGGGGCGGCGGTCAAGAGGACTGCCGGCCGGATTTCGGCGATGCTCCGCTGATACGATGGCCGCGTGGGCGGCTAGAGATGCGCGATGACGTCCTCTGCGGTGGTGATGAGCGCGATCGCCGGGAGTTGGGCCGTGATAAGCATGTCGTGAAGCGCGCGGTTCCCGTCGGTGCAGGTGTCTGACGGGATGATCAGGTTGTAGAACCGCTCCGCCAGCGCCCAGGCGGCCGTTCCCACCGACATGCCTGTAGCGACGCCCGTCAGTACGACCGTCTCGACTCCCTGCGCCTCCAGGTGATCCTGCAGGCCCGTGTTGTAGAAGACGTTGAACGGCCAGTTGTAGAACACCGGCTCCCCGATATCCGGCACGAGTTCGTCAATGACCTCTACGTCCTGGGTCCCCATCCGGTTGACCACGATCTCCTTGGACCCGGTCCAGAACCCGCCGTAGGCAGGGAACGTGGCGTCCTCGGGAGTATAGGTGCAGACGAACACCACCGGATGACCCTTCGTTCGGAAGGCTTCCTTTAGTGCCTGGATATTGGGAATGACCCCGTCCTCTCTGGCGGCGCGAGCGTGCCCCATTGCTTGGATAGGGCTCGGCTCCTTGCATATGGAGTTTTGCATGTGCACCAGCAGTAGCGCCGGTTTGCCTACCAACTCCCAATCACTCATGTACGAACCTCTTCTTGCGGTGTCTGTGTAGTGTTGTCAGTCGTCGGCGGTTCTTCCCCTGGCTCCTCCGTCCCCAAAGCCTCTTGGACCTCGCTCCCGTCGAGCGTCTCGTGCTCCAGAAGTTTGGCCGCCAAGACGTCGAGGGCAGGCCGATGCTCGCCGAGCAGTCTCTGGGCCAGTTCGTACTGCCCATCGACGATGACGCGTACCTCGGAGTCGATGATCTCCTGGGTGTGCGGGCTGAGGTGGCTGTTGTCCTGGGTGACGCCACCCAGGTACTTCAGCTGCTGGCCCGCGTAGCGCACCGAGCCCAACTTCTCGCTCATGCCGAACTCGGTGACCATGCGGCGGGCCAACTCGGTGGCCTTCTGGATGTCGTCGCTCGCCCCCGTGCTAATGGTGCCGAGCACCGTGGATTCCGCGGCCCGGCCGCCCAGCATCACCGCTATGCGGTCGGTCAGCTCGTCCTTGGTGAGGATATAGCGGTCTTCCGTCGGCATCTGCAGAGTGTAGCCCAGGGCTCCTCGGGCCCGCGGGATGATGCTGATCTTGGCCACAGGGTCCGCGTGAGGGAGGAGCGCGGCCACCAGGGCGTGCCCCGACTCGTGATAGGCGACCGTCTTGCGCTCGTTCTCGTTCATGACCCGGCTCTTCTTCTCCAGACCGGCGACGACGCGCTCCATGGCCGCCTCGAAGTCCTTGATGGTCACGGAGGTGGCCTTGCGGCGCGCCGCCAGCAGGGCGGCCTCGTTCATGGCGTTGGCAAGGTCGGCGCCGCTGAAGCCTGGGGTGATACGCGCGGCCCGCTCCAGATCGAAGTCCTTGGCCAGTTTGATGCCCTTGCTGTGGATCTTGAGTATCTGCACGCGGCCGA
>JAFGIH010000058.1 GCA_016929985.1 Thermoleophilia bacterium
AGCATCGAGGGACTGCCTGCCGCCAACGACGAGCTTCGAGGCCTCGAGAACGGCTTCGACCACGGGCTCCGTTCGCTCCTGCAGCTCCGTGCACTCGGCGTCAAGGATATCGGCTTCGGCATCACGCTCTCCGATCGCAACGCCGACGACCTCTTGGAGCTCTATGAGCTGGCCGACGCCATGGGTCTTGAGTTCGCCACCGCGGCCGTACACAACACGTATTACTTCCACAAGCTCGACAACGTCATCGAAGACAAGGAACGTGTCGCCCTCAACCTGGAGGAGCTGGCCTGCAGACTTCTGCGTACCCGCCGCCCCAAGAACTGGTTCAGAGCGTGGTTCAATATCGGCCTGGCAAACTACGTCCGCGGCGGGAGGCGGCTTCTGCCCTGCGGCATGGGGACAGACGTCTTCTTCGTCGACCCATGGGGCCGGGTACAACCCTGCAACGGCATGGACACGCCCATGGGGTCCCTGAAGGAGCAGACATTCGATCAAATCTGGCAGAGCGACCGAGCGGAAGAGGTGCGACGACTGGTCAGCACATGCCAGGCGAACTGCTGGATGATCGGTTCGGTCTCACCGGCCATGAAGAAGAACCTCCGCGTACCTGCCACCTGGGTGCTCAAAGCCAAGCTCCGTGGGAACACCTTCTAGGACCGCCGGCTACCGGCCTGCCGTACACACAGCCCGGACAAGGGAGATGCTGATCTCTTGAAGATCGCCATGATCGGCCAGAAGGGTGTTCCCGCCACCCACGGCGGCATCGAGCGGCACGTGGAAGAGCTGGGGGAGCGGCTGGTCCGGCTCGGCCACGAGGTCACGGTCTTCACGCGCCCCCACTACACGGACCCGCGGCTGACCGAATTCCGCGGGATGCGCCTCAAGAGCCTGCCGACCATCAGGACCAAGCACCTGGACGCCATCCTCCACAGCCTGCTTGCCACCTTCGCCTGTTGGCGCGGTGGCTACGACGTCGTCCACTATCACGCGGCCGGTCCCTGCCTTGCCAGTCCGCTGGCGCGCCTGCGCGGACGCAAGGTGGTAGCCACCATCCATGGACAGGACTGGCGGCGCGGCAAGTGGGGGCGTTTCGCCTCCAGCGTTCTTCGCTTCGCCGAGTGGATGGCCCTGCGCGTGCCGCACGCCACCATCTCCGTCTCCGCGACCTTGGCCGACGCATACCGCACGGATGCCGGACGCACTGTGGATTTCATCCCCAACGGCATCACCGTGGAATCCGGTGACGACACGACGGTGCTGCGCGAGTTCGGACTGGCCGACCGGGCGTACCTGTTGTTCGCGGGCAGGTTGGTCCCGGAGAAGGGGGCCCACTACCTCATCGACGCCCACGCACGCCTGTCGACACAGATGCCGTTGGTGATCGCCGGCGAGAGCAGCAATACCGAAGAGTACGTCCGGAGCCTACGCAACAGCGCAGGGTCGTCGGTCGTATTCACCGGGTACCAGTACGGCGCCCGCTTGGCGGCGCTCTTCCGCCACGCGGCCCTCTTCGTGCTGCCCTCGGATCTCGAGGGACTGCCAATCGTGCTACTCGAGGCACTCGGCTACGGTGTCCCCGTACTGGCGAGCGACATCGCCCCCAATATCGAGGTGCTCGGTGACAACGGGCGGTACTTCCAGGCGAGCGACGTGGACGACCTCGCCCGCGCCTTGGCAGAGTGCCTCGGCAGCCTCACGTCCCTGCGGCGGGAGAGCACCGCTCTGCAGATCCGAGCCATGCACGACTACGATTGGGATCAGGTGACGCTGCAGACCGAGGCGGTATACGAACGCGTGCGCCTCGGTGGGCGCCGGCAGCCATCAGCTCCGTGAGGGCGTTGCGCCCCACTGCCCGTGGGATATCATGAACGGCGCTATGGTCGAAAGGAGCGCTGAACAGCAACGCGCCGCCCGCATCTACGTGGCCGGCCACACCGGCCTGGTGGGCAGCGGCATCCTGCGGGCGCTCGGCGCCCGGGGATACGACAACCTGGTGTACCGCACCATGGAAGAGTTGGATCTCACCGACCAGGCCCAGACACGGACATTCTTCGCCCAAGAGAAGCCCCAAGCGGTCATCGTGGCCGCCGCCCGGGTGGGGGGGATACTGGCCAACTCCACCTATCCGTATGAGTTCATCCAGGAGAACTTGGGGATCGAGCTCAACGTCATCCACGAGGCCTTCCGCAGCGGGGTGGGGCGCCTCATCTTCTTGGGCAGCTCCTGCATCTACCCCCGGCTGGCCCCCCAGCCGCTCAAGGAGGAGTACCTGCTCACCGGCCCCCTAGAAGAGACCAACCGCCCCTACGCCGTGGCCAAGATCGCCGGCATCGAGCTCTGCCGCAGCCTGAACGCCGAGTACGGCACCGACTACCTCTGTCTCATGCCCACCAACATGTATGGACCGAACGACAACTTCAACCTCGAGACCAGCCACCTGGTGCCGGCGCTCATCCGCAAGTTCCATGAGGCCAAGGTGGGTGGGGGGCCGGTGGTGCTGTGGGGCACGGGCACGCCCAAGCGCGAGCTCATGCACGTGGACGACCTGGCCGCCGCCGTGTGCACCTTCTTGGAGACGGACGGCTGGAGCGACGTCCCGGACGCCCTGGTGAACATAGGCACCGGCCGTGACCACACCATCGCCGAGCTGGCCCAGATCGTGGCCGAAGTGGTGGGCTACGAGGGACCCGTCGAGTGGGACACCACCAAACCGGACGGCACCCCCCAAAAGCTTCTGGATGTAAGTCTGGCCCGCTCCCTGGGCTGGGAGGCTCAGATCACCGTGGAGCAAGGGCTGCGGCAGACGTATGAGTGGTACGTGAAGAACCGAGGGTAGCGGCCGCGAGGCGCGAGGCAGTTGACAAATGCGCACACATTACATAAGTTGTTTATGTAAAACGCGCATGGAGGTAAACTGACGACGAGAGAGACTGAGCAGTTCTTCGCGGAGCATCCGGTGTTCACGCTGGAGCAGTTCGCGGCCATCGTGGGCAGGAACGTGTCCAGGGCCGTCAGCTACCGGCATCTCGCGTATTTCGCGCGGTCGGGAAGAGTGAAGCGGGTCCGCAACGCCTTGTATGCCGTGGTTCCCCCGGGTGTCGCCGCCGCGACATACGCACCCGATCCCTATCTGGTGGCGGCAGCAGCCGGTCACGGCGCCCCGCTCGCGTATCACACTGCTCTTGAGCTTCTTGGGGTGGCTCACTCCGTGTTTCGCACCAAGACGGTGCTGAGTCCTCGTCGTAGCTCCTCGTTCGCCTTTGGAGACTACCGGGTCGACTTCGTGCCCCCACCGAAGGCACTCGTCCGATCTGCGAACCTCGACCTAGGTCTGGCTTCTGTGACCTACGGGGCTACCACGCTGACGATAACCGGCAGGGAACGCTCCCTGGTCGACTGTTTGACTCAGCCTGCTCGGGCCGGCGGCTTGGAAGAGGTCCTCAATTCGGTCACAGGGTTCGGCGTGGTCGAGTTGACAGGCATGGAATCCTACCTGCGGGCCCTGCGGCTGCGTCGAGCGTGGGCCGTGACCGGCTACTTCCTCGAGAATCAGCAGACACGGCTGTTCGTGCCCGATGATGTACTTGCCAGGTGGGAGGGGGAAAGCCCCAGAAGTCGTCAGTACTGGCTGCCCGGCCAACGGGGCGGATTCCTGGCCAAGCGCTGGAATCTGGTGGTACCCGAGTTCGTGAGAGCGCTTCTTGGAGGCTGACCGCTTCGCACCTGAGGTCGTCGACAAGGTGGCTCGACTGGCGCGCCTTCTCACCGATATGCGGATCCATCCGTACCTGGGCGCTTGTCTGGCTCTTAAAGGCGGAACCGCGCTCAACCTCTTCTACCTCGATGCTCCCCGGTTGTCGGTTGACGCCGATCTGAACTACGTCGGCACGTCTGGAACAGACGAGCTCGCTACTGTGAGGTCGCAGGTCATGGCGGCAGCCACAGCGGTCGCGGAGGGCCAAGGGTATCGAGTCGCCGTGACCAGAGATACCCATGCACTTTCGGCTCTGACCCTCTCCTACCACGGAATCCAAGGGGTGCAGGACACCCTGAAGCTCGAGATCAACTACATGTATAGAACGGCTCTCGGCCCGTCTGTCGAACGCGACGCGCGGATGACCTTCGGGACTCCGCTACATTTCAGGGTTGTCTCGTTGCCGGAACTCGTCGGCGGAAAACTCGTGGCGCTCTTGGATCGGACAGCCGCTCGAGATCTCTACGACGCGGCAGCTCTCGCGCGGGTGGTCGACCGTGAAGACCACTTCGTTCGGCGGGTGTTCGTGGCCATGGCCGGGCTTCTTCCTCGTCACCTGAACGACTACCGCGCTGACAGGGTCGAACGGGTCAGCTCCCGGGACATAGAGACCAACTTGTATCCGGTCCTGGCGTCGACAGATCGACCGACGAGAGACGAGATGCTCCAGAAGGTGGTCCCCTGGATCACCCGGTGGCTCGCGTTGGATCCCGAGGAACAGGAATTCCACGACCTTCTGAACTCCGGAGTCGTGCGCGGCAGCCTGCTCTTCCCGTTCGACGCTGACATGGCCGCCGCTGTCGATGAGCAGCCCGCGCTGCTCTGGAAGGCGCTGAACGCTTCCAAGAAACCCGGGCGTTGATGGGGATGCGTCTATTCAGTTGTCAAAGAGCTGTCGGCCGCCTGGGCCTGGCTCGCTCGATGATACGGCTCATTCTCAGGACGCGCAATCGGCCCTTGGTTGTATTCACGCAGGCCCCCAGTGCTGGGACAATGCACCAAAAGAGTCGAGGTGAGCTGTCCATGGAGCAGGGGCTATACTGTGTGAGTCCAGCATTGGGGGCTCACATGCTCAGCATCAAGATAGTGGTGGAAAAGCACCCCGACGGATACGTCGCGTATCCCCTCGGGTTGAGTGGCGTGGTTGTCGGCGAAGGCGACAGCTATGAAGAGGCTCTCGCAGACGTCAGATCGGCGATCGCATTCCACGTGAAGACGTTCGGCAAGGAGGCGCTCGACGCGGACTGCCAGATCCTTGAGGCTTTCGTCGCTGAGGCGACCGTGGCTTCTCGATGGTGCGTGAGAATCCCGATGGCACCCGCACTCCCCTGACCCTGCCGAATCATCGGGTCATCAAGGGCTCAACCCTGCGGGTCATATGCACCCAGGCCCGTATTCGACGGGACGACTTTCTGCGCGCCTACTTCGGAGGACCGTAGGCGGATCAGGCGCTTCTCCCCAGGCCATGGGATCGTTGGTATCTTCCGCTACAGCTCGCCGTCGATCGAGTCGGGGTGTGCTCGGACCCACTCCAACAGAGCATCGAGCAAGGAGTGGACATCATCCATCTGGCTCGAACAGATGTCGTATAGCTCCCGCTGCGACACCTCATCGTAGAAATGCGTAAGGCGATTGCAATAGCCGGCGATCTGCATCATGAGATCGCCTTGACCTCCCGAGACCAGCCCAGCTCTCGTCGACAGCGCAGCCACTTCCTTGTACTCAGCCGGTGCTTGCCCCATACCTTTGGCCAAGATGTGGCGCGCGAGATCGAGAAGACCCTCGAGCGCGCGCCGGAGGTACGATTCGGCGGCGGCCGGGTTGCGTGGGTCGCCGGTGAACTCGTCGAAAGTGCCAAGCGGCAGGCCTTGGATGCCCACGAGCATGGCGTTGACCTGAGCGCTTTTCTGCAGAATAGTCGACGCGCGCACTTTGCCCGGAGTCACAAGTCGCTCCCTACCAGCTCTTTCCATTGCTGCTTATAGAACGGAGCCAGATCGCCGGCACGCCGCAGATAGTAGAGCTGGCTCTCGCTTTCGGCATCGGCGTCTTCGGTGTAGAGGAGCTCACCCCGTACCACCTCCGCTGCCAGCAGTGCGTTGGCCTCGGGTATGACCACGAGATCCACCCGATCTGCTCCCAGTAGACTCTCCAGTTCCAGAGTGAGCCCGGTGCGATCCTTAGCATCGAGCTTGAGATGCCGTCGCGGCTGGATGCCGATGTCAATATCTGACCCGCCCGGGGCGAGACCGCTTTGCCTTCCGTCCAGCAGCGCCGCGACTTCCACGGCTCGGCTGCCGAAAACGTAGATCGATTCGAGCCCGTGGCGACGGGCAATGGCTATCAAACGGCTCTGCAGGTCTTCTTCCATAGGTCCATTATCGCACCGGCGCCACATCATCGAGAGCTCGATCTCAGTCGTGCCCGCGGGCCCCGCCGGGCGCCAACTCCAGATCGGTCAAGGCAAAGTCGTCGCCCACGCAGAGAAGCGGCTGCCCCGCCAGACGCGCCACCGCGTACGTGAGGCAATCGCCATAGTTCAGGCCTGCCTGGCGCCTGCCCCTGCCGAAGCGCGCGTAGGCGGCCACGGCCTCCCGCCGGTGGAGCGATCCAAAGGGGATCTCCGTGAGCCGGAACCCTTCCGCGAACTGCTGCAGCCACGCAACCGCCTCTGCGCCAAACCGAGCCTCCAAGACGATGCCTGTCTCCACCAAGGTCGGCGCACCGATACCCACCGCGTCGGCCTCGACCAGCGCCTCGAGCACCGCCTCGTATCCGGGCTCCTGCAAGAACACAGCTAGGATGGCCGACGTGTCCAGGATCATACGCCGTCGGGTCCGTAGCCCAGGATGCGGTCGTCAAGGGAGGCGTCGTGCGGGCGGCCGAGTTGGTCGGCGGGCATCTTGGACCAGACCTCCCGCTCCAAGAACCGCAGCAGGTGCGCCCTGCGCTCTTCGGGATCCACGCGGAGCGCCAGGCGGTCGCGACGCTCCCTGAGAGCCGCACGGATCGCCTGAGTCTTGGATTCGCCCGTCATAGCTGTGCGTATTCCGCTGAAACCGATCAGGCGTTCCACGCTCATGCCGATCAGCCGTTCCACTTCATGCCGATCAGATCGGAGCGAAGCG
>JAFGIH010000555.1 GCA_016929985.1 Thermoleophilia bacterium
CCTCGCCACCGCGGGGGCCGAGTTCGACGGGGTGGTCGACCCGAACCTGCGCAGCGCCGCCGTCGCGGTGGTGTGGCGCATGGGCGACGTGGACTTCCCCACCTACAGCGCGTTCCGCTACTCCGAGCCCGAGGCGTTCAAGACCCTCATGGGCGAGATGCGCGAGGCCGCCGGCTTTGACGTGTTCGCCCTACCGACCCACCGCGACGACCAGGTGTGGGTGAACAACTGGGTGCTGGGCCGGGACTGCCTCGACGTCGACGACATCACCTGGACCGAGGTGGCAGTGCGCAAGGCCATGCTGCGGGTGTACGACATCCTCAAGCGTAGGATGCCCGGTTTCGACAAGAGCTTCATCCTCGACACGGCCTCTCAGCTCGGCACCCGGGGCAGCCGGCGGTTGATCGGCGAGCACGTGGTCACTGAGCAGGACGTGCGCTCGGGAGTCATCTTCCCCGACACTATCGCGATGATCCCGCCCTTCCACATCAAGACGCCGCCCAAGGCCATCCCCTACCGCTCGCTCGTGCCTGCGAAGGTGGAGGACCTCCTGGTGGCCGGCCGCTGCTTCTCCTCCGATCCCTTTGCCAACGACCTGCTCAATCTCATCCCGTTCTGCGTGGCCATGGGTGAGGCCGCGGGGACGGCGGCCGCTCTCGCGGTGAAGGACGGAGTCCAACCCCGCGCCGTGGACACCGGCAAGGTGCAGCGGCAACTGGTCGAGCAAGGGGTATGGCTGCCCAAGGAGCTGCGGGGGTAGCGGACGGCAGGGTCGCAGGGCTGACGGGCCGCGCAGCCGCGGGGGCCCCGATAGGGGGCTGGTATAATCGCCGCTGGCGATGGAGTCCGCCGGGATTGCGGTATCGCTGCCGCTGATGACGCCTACCACCAATGGTCGAAGCGCGAGTGAGCGCGACTGGAGGACAGGTGTGACGTCGGGCGGTCGGCAGAGATCTCAGGGTGGGACATCGTCTCTCGAGAGAGGGCTCGCGGCTGTCAAAGACATTCAGGCCGAGTTCCATCTCGATTCGCTCTCCCCCCAGATATCTGCACTCTCCCGATCGTTGCCCGAGCGGCACGTGGTGAACGTGGCGGTGGTCGGGCGTTTCAAGGCGGGCAAGAGCTCCTTTCTCAACGAGATCGTGGGGTGCGAGATACTGCCAGTGGACGTCCTTCCGGCTACATCGGTCATCACCCAGATCTCGTACGGACCCGTCGACCGGGCGCTGGTGCGCTACCTCGACGGACGCGAGCAAGGGGTGACGCTCGACGGCCTCTCGGAATACGTCACCGAGAAGAACAACCCTGAGAACGTGAAGCAGGTGGCCGTGGTCGACGTCCAACTAGCCTCGCTGGAGGCCTTCCGCACCGTGCGCTTTGTCGACACGCCGGGTCTGGGCAGCGTCTTCGCCGAGACTACCAAGACCTCTCTCGACTGGCTGCCCGACATAGGGGCGGCCATCGTGGCGCTGACTGTCGACCCCCCGTTGGCGGAGAGCGACCTCCGCCTCCTACGCGACGTGCTGCGCCACACTCCGGAGGTGGTCATCCTACTCACCAAGGTAGACCAGGTGGCAGAGGATCAGGTGCGGGCGGTCGAGGCGTTCATCCACGGTGAGATCCGCAAGCGCTTGGGCAGTGAAATCCCCATCTACCCGTACTCCACCAAGCCCGGTCGCGAGCATCTCCGTGCTCGTCTGCTCGACTACCTGGTCGACCGGGTGGTCAACCATCACGAGGAGCGTCTGGAGGAGATCCTGACGCACAAGTTCCACGCCCTGGCCGGCGAGTGCAGGGATTACTTGGCTTTGGCCCAAACCGCGGCCGAGGTCGGCGAGAGCGCCCGGGCCGAGCTCCTCGAACTCACCCGTCGCGAACAGGGAAACCTCGACCAGGTGGGACGGGCCATCCGGGTTCTGGCGCGGGACCTCGAGCGGCGGGCACACGACAAGCTGGCCGAGGACTACTCCCGCCTGCTGCCAGGCGCGCTGGACTCGATCAGGGCCGACTTCGACAGCTCGTCGCGCACCTGGAAAGGACACCTGGGCAAGACCTCCGTCGCCTTCCAGGAATGGGCCGAGGTGGCCCTGCGGCGGGAGATGGGGGCGGTGCTGCCACGGGGCGAGAAGTACCTGGCTCCGGTGCTGGCCGAGGCGGAAAGTCATTTCAAGCGTGCCGTCCGGGGCTTCCAGGATCGTCTCGCCATCGCCATCGAGACGGCGCTCGGCACGCGGTTCTCCGGGGCCACGTTCCAGGCCGAGATGGAGCCGCCGTCCTTTCCCGACGTGCGTATAGACAAGACCTTCGACATCCCGCTCGACATGGCGTGGTTCCTGGTGCCCATGCCCGTCTTCCGGCGCCTCATCTACCGGCGGCTACGCTCACAGCTCCCCTGGGAGGTGGAGAAGAACCTCATCCGCCTCTCGGGTCAATGGAACGAAGCCGCCAAGCGGTCGATCCGGAGCATCGCTGCACAGGCCGAGGAGTTCATGCGCCAAGAGGCAGCGACGGTGATCGAGTTGGCCACCTCGACTGAGGACAGGACCCAGCGGGTGAAGGCGGCGTTGGCCCGCCTGGACGAGATCAACCTGCGACACATGGCGGATACAGGATAGTCAAAGGATCAGCGGCGGGGCGGAAGGGCCCCGTTCACGACGATGAAGTAACTCGCTCCTTCGATCGGCGCGACGCCGGTCAGGTCGGGTATGTTGAACAATCCCACCTCCGTGGTGTCGGTGAACCTGTCTCCCAACAGCGAATACAGGTCCTTGTTGAGGGTGTGCCCCAGTGTTCTGCCGTCGCAGGGCAACATGTCCCTGGAAGCACCGAAGCCCCCGTCGAGACCTTTTGCCATGAAGATGTCGCCGACATGCAGGTAGCTGCCCACGTCACTGATGCTCCGCACCGGTATCTCCAGGTACTTGATGCTGCCGACGGTATGCGACTGCGCAGCTTTGTCCGCCCTGGCCGGGACGACACCGGACGTGCTGATCTGATAGTCCAGAGTGCGGTTCCGCGGAAGCTGCAGGGAGGAGAGAACGGGCAGGATGAAACTCGCGGAGTCGCCTCCGAAGCTGTTGCCTACCAGGGAGAACAGCTCCGCGTTCGAGTCGACCGGCAGGGTGTTCGCCTTCTTGGCGCTCAAGAACCCGTCGATCTCGAAATCGGCGGCCGACAGAATGACCTCGCCGAGGTAGTAGCCCGAGGTAGCTGAGAGCTGGAGCCGGTCGTCCATCGCGCTGGTGAAGGCCCGGTA
>JAFGIH010000556.1 GCA_016929985.1 Thermoleophilia bacterium
GGGGGTGACGGCCATGGTGAGCACCGCGACCGCCAGGAAACCCTGGCGCAGATCCTCAGGCAGCAAGGAGCTGCTCACGGCCACCGCGGCCAGGACGAAGGAGAACTCCCCGATCTGGCTGAGGGCCAGCCCGCTACAGAACGCGACTCGCAGCGGGTAGCGGACGGCCCGCACCGCTATGGTGCCCGTGATGGTCTTCACCAGCATGAGTCCGATCGCCCCCAGCAGCACCATCCACCAGTGGCCGGCCAAGAAGGCCGGGTTCAAGAGCATGCCCACCGAGACAAAGAAGAAGCTCACGAGGAGGTTGCGAAACGGCATGACAAGACCGAGCGAGTGGTGCCCGTACTCCGACTCCGAGATGATGAGCCCGGCGAGGAAGGCGCCCAAGGCCAGCGACAGGCCGAGCCAGGCGGAGAGAGCGGCTACGGCGAAACAGATGGCTACGACCACCATGAGGAAGAGGTCGGCGCTGCGCGCACGCGCCGCCTCGTACAACACTCGCGGCACCACCCATTTCGCTAGGACGATCACCAAGGCGACCATGCCCACCGCCACCGCCACCAGCACCGGGGCGCTCATGGAGATGTCGGGCTCCTGGCCGCCGAGCAGGGGGAGCACCAGCATGATAGGCACCACCAAGATGTCCTGGAAGATCAGTATGCCGAGGACGTTGCGGCCCACGGGGGTGTCGATCTCCGCCCGCTCGGTGAGGGTCTTGAGCACGACCGCCGTGCTCGAGAGAGCGACGAGCATCCCCAGCACCACCGACTCAGCCGTCGTGAGCCCGAAGGCGAACCCAACCCCCATCCCAATGGCGCCGGTCAGGATCACCTGGAGAGGTCCAGCGATCAGAAGGACTCGGGCCAGGCGCGCCATCCGCCGGAACGACAGTTCGAGTCCCAGCGTGAACAGCAGGAAGATGACGCCGATCTCGGCCAGTTCCTCCACGCTCTCCGGGCTCTTGATCAGTCCGAAGGCGTGGGGGCCGATGAGAACCCCGGCGACGAAGAGACCCACCAGGGTGGGCAGGCGCAGGCGTCCGAAGATGAGAGTGACCACCACGGCCGCGGCCATGACGATGATGATGTCGGTCAACGTGCTCGGCATCAGTGGACCCTTGGGTAGGGGGGATAGAAGGACCGTGCACCCACCGTCGAAGACAGACCTCCAGGCGCCCACCGGCAGCCAGCTCAAGCCAAGCTACCCCGCGGCACATGAAAGAGTCCGCTTAGGGCTGCTACCTTCCGGTCCTGACCCGGTTCACGGAGTTCCATTGCGCAGGACCTGGCCGTCAACACCACACACCGGCGTCAGACCCCACAGGACCGCTCCTCGGGTGGGAATTCAGCCCCGCTGAAGCGGATTGCGGGTACAGGGCACCGCTGGCTCCCCACCTAGCACGGTCGTCGCGCAGTATACAGCAGCCTCGCGCCCTCGCGGGTTCGGAATCCGGGCCTGAATTGAGGCTGCCCTGCTGTTGCCCCGCCTCTGGCGGTTTGGGAGGCCTCTTAGGACGCTGCGGAGGGTAGAGGGATCACGCAGACCTTGCGCGTCCGGGGCCCGTCGAACTCGGCGAGATAGATGCTCTTTGCGACGCGAACGCGACGCTCTCCCGACTGAGCTATACCCCCAGGCAGATTTGCGGCCGGGTATTCATAGCGCGCGAGGCGACTTGACGCGTCAATTCAACGCTTGTAGAATTCAACAAGCGTTGAATCACGACTGGAGGTCTCTCATGGATGGGCTTGCAGGCAGCAGCCGGCGCGCGGTCGTCGCGCCGCTCGTTATCAGCATCGGTATGGTGTTCTTGTTCGTCTGGTTGTTCGGGGCCGCGCTCCACGATCCCAAGCCGCACGATCTGCGGGTGGGCGTGGTGGGGCCGGCGCTGATCCTGCCGCAGCTCGAGGCCGGGCTGGAGGCGAACGCTCCGGGCGCCTTCGCGCTCAGCAGCTACTCGTCGGCCGATGAGGCCCGGGCGGCCATCGGGGATAGAGAGATCAACGGGGCGGCCGTGGTGGGCGCGGACGATCCGCTGGTCATGGTGGCGAGCGCCGCCGGACAGCCGGCCGCGGGGGCCATCTCCGGAGCCCTGACAGGGGTCGCACAGGCGCTTGGGAAGACCGCCGTAGTTGAGGACGTGCAGCCGCTCCCGGACTCGGACTCCCGTGGGTTGGTGCCGTTCTTCTTAGTGATGGGGGTGAGCATCTCGGCGTTCATATTCCAGGTGCTTAGGCACACTATGAGCGGGCCGGTCCGGTTGCGCAGTGGGGTGGTGTCGTTGGTAGTCTTCGCCGTGCTCGCGGGGTTCCTGGCGGCCCTTGCCGTGGGCATCGTGGTGGGGTTCGACAGCGGGTACTGGCTGCTTGCGGGGGTGTGCGCTCTGCTCGCCTTGGCGGTTGCTTCCGCCACCGCGGCTTTCACGAGCCTCTTTGGAGGGGCGGGCATCGCGATCGCGGGCATCGTTCTGATACTGTTGGGTAACGCCTCGTCGGGAAGCGTGATCGGATCGGCGTTCTTGCCGCAGCCATTCCGGTGGTTGTCGCCGGTCTTGCCGGCGGGGGCGGGGCTGGAGGCCGCCCGTTCCAGCCTCTATTTCGAGGGAGCCGGCCTCGGTTGGTCGTTGGGGGCGTTGGCGCTCTGGGTGGCCGGTTCGTTCGTGGTGTTGGGCGGCGTGGCGATGGTGCGGGCGCGTGTGAACCCCGCGCTGGAGAGGCCGCGGCCTCTGGAGGATACGTCGTGGTAGAGAGCGAAGGCCGAGAGGGCGAAGACCGTGCCCGCACGGGCCGCCGTCCCGGACGTACCCGGACCAGGGCGCAGATACTTGAGTCTGCTAGACAGCAATTCGCGGATTTCGGCTACGAGCAGACGACCATCCGCGGGGTCGCCGAGCAGGCGGGGGTGGATCCCGCGCTGGTCATGCACTACTTCGGCTCCAAGGAAGGGCTCTTCCAGGCGGCCATAGACTGGCCGTTCGACATGGAC
>JAFGIH010000059.1 GCA_016929985.1 Thermoleophilia bacterium
ACGAGAACGGTCTCGTGCCCCCTCGTCGGAGCCGGTTTTGCAGCCGCATGGGGCGCCACCCGCGCGGGAGCAGATGCTTTGGGCAGGAGTATCTTGAAGGTGGTGCCTGCTCCGGGTTCGCTCTCGATGAACACGCTACCTTCGCTCTGCTTCACGATTCCGTACACGGTCGAGAGTCCCAGACCCGTACCTTTGCCCGTCTCTTTGGTGGTGAAGAACGGCTCGAAGGCGTGTGCGCGGGTCCTCTCGTCCATCCCGGACCCTGTGTCTGAGACGATGAGCAACACGTGATCTCCCGGTGTGACGGCCGGGTACTCGCGTTGTTGCCCCTCTCTGACGTGTACGTTGGTGGTTTGCAGAACGAGCCGGCCTCCGGAGGGCATTGCGTCGCGGGCGTTGACGGCCAGGTTCAGGACCACCTGTTCGAACTGGTGGGTATCCACTTCAACATGACTCAGGCCGGGGTCGGGGACCGTCACCAGGTCTATGCTCTCTCCCAGAGTGCGGCGCAGGAGGGGTTCCATATCGGCGATCACATCGTTGATGGACACCACCGTCGGCTGAAGTGTCTGGCGGCGGGAAAAGGCGAGGATCTGCCCCGTGAGCGCGCTGGCCTTTTCTGCGGCGTTCCGGATCTCGATCACGTCACTCTCGATGGACGGGTCGGATATCCCCGGCTTCTGCAATATGAGGTTGCTGTAGCCGATGATGGCCGTCAGGAGGTTGTTGAAGTCGTGAGCGATCCCACCGGCCAGTTGGCCGATGGCCTCCATTTTCTGTGATTGGCGCAACCGCTCGTCGGTAGCTCTCAGCAGGTCTTCCGCGTGCTTGCGTTCGAGCGCGGTGGCCACCGCCTCGGCGAGCTGCTCGGCTTGCCGTATGTCCTGGTGTTCCCAGGTGTGCCGGTTGACCGCGCGGAACAGGCCGAGACCGCCCCTGAAGATGCCGCCTCTCCCGTGCAGAGGGACCATGACTGCCGAGCTCAGTCGCTGCCGCAGCCAAAGGGCACGGAAGGCGCTGTCTTCTTGGGGGATGTCGTCAGGCGAATGGATCACGATCCTCTGTCCGGAGAGGAGCGTGTCCTCGACCCAGGGGAACGTTTCTCGGGGCATGTTCTGCAGTGCGGCGGCGGAGGTGTGGATGCCGGGGCCGGCCCACCAGTAGGTCGCGCTCCAAAATGTGAGCTCCTCGGAAGTCTGTAGAACGATGATCGAGTCAACATCCATGAACTGGGCCACGGGCTGCATACTCTCCGCGATGCAACCGTCGACCTCCGCCGGGGACGCGCTGGCGATGCGCGAGAGCAAATCCTCGATGAGCTCGTCAAAGGTCGCCTGGTGCCTAAGCGCGTCCATGGCCAGTTTGCGTTCGGTGACATCGGTGATGGTCGTATAGGTGCCACTGGGCTCAGTGGCACCAGGCAGGAGTTGGGGCACCGCTTCGATCATCACCCAGCGGCGTTCGCCGTCCGGTAGCCTTCTGACGCCCACGATGGTCCCCGACACCGGCCTGCCGGTACGCAGCGCTCTCGCGTCCGGGAACTGATCGGGCTGGAGTCCTTCACCGCTCTCATCCACGACCTCCCACCCTGTCGCCCCGGTGGTCAGCGCCGGCGAGTCGTCGCTCCCCACACCCAGCATGCGCTCGGCCGCCGGGTTGGCCAGCAGGGGCCGGCCCTCGATGTCGGAGTAGATGACGCCTTGAGCCATGGTCTCGAAGAGGTGTCGGAAGCGGCTCTCGCTCTCCTGTAGGGCCCGCTCGGCCCGTTCTCGTTCCGCTATCTCCTGTTCGAGCGCGTGTTTCGTCCTCTCGAGCTGCAGCATCTTGTCTTCGAGCTTGCGCACGAGCGCCTCGTTGTATTGCTTACCGAGGCTCTCCAACTCCACCGGGGTCTCTTGTGGGGGGACGTGCGGGGTGGTGTCTGTGCGGGCAAGCGTGGCGAGGAGCCTCGCAAGGAAGTCCTCGGGTTCGGCAGGCTTCGTGATGAAGGCATCGGCGCCGAGGCTCAGGGCCAGTTGTTCGTCTCTGAGGTCGGTATAGGTGGCTGTGTAGAAGACGAAGGGTATCGCTCGCAACTTCTCGTCGGTCTTCCACGCGCGACAGAGACTGAATCCGTCCATGACCGGCATGAGGATGTCGGATACGACGAGATCGGGTGGGTCTTGCCGGGCCGCTTTCAGGGCTTCGGCTCCGTTGCTCGTCAAAGTGACGCTGTAGCCCTGGCTTTCGAGGAGCACCTCGAGCAGGTGCAGGTTCTCTTCGTGGTCGTCGACTATGAGGACCCGTTTCACGGCCGACCGTCCTCGGGCGCTGGGGTTAAGAAGCCCGCGATCTGCAGAACGAAACGATCTGGGTCGATGGGCTTCTCCAGGTAGCCGTCGCAGCCGGCCGCGATGGCTTTCTCCCGGTCACCCAACATGGCGTAGGACGTCACGGCCACGATGGGCGTGCCGGCCAGAGAAGGGTCTTCACGCAAGGCTCGTGCTACGTCGTATCCGTCCATGCCCGGCAGTTGGATATCGAGAAGGATGAGATCAGGCTGTGCCTCGGCCGCGAGCGCGATCCCCGAGGGGCCGTCCGGCGCCGTGAGCACCTCGTATCCGCTCTTCTCGAGCAGGAAGATGGCCATGTAGCGGTTCTGCTCGTTGTCTTCTATCATCACGATCCTACCCGGCATGCGCGCCTCCTCCCCCCAGGGGCAGGATGAGTGTGAAGGTGCTACCCACCCCGTATGTGCTCTCCGCCTTGATATCGCCGCCCAAAAGATCTGCCAAACGCCTGCAGATGGCCAATCCCAGGCCGGTGCCCTCGTAGTTTCGGGAGAGGCCCGTATCGATCTGCTTGAAGGGTTGAAACAATCCTTCGAGATCCCCGGGCTTGATGCCGATGCCTGTGTCGCTCACTGCTATCCGCACCTGATTGCCGTCGGAGGCGAGGTACCCCGCCAGAGTGACCCCGCCCTTCTCGGTGAATTTGATCGCGTTGCTGAGCAGATTGAACAGTATCTGCTCCACACGCCGCCGGTCGCTCGAGATATCGCCCACGCTGGGAGCTACTTCGACGCCCAAGGCCAGTCCCTTTTTGTCGGCCAGCGGTCTCACGGTATCTACCGTTTGTTTGACCGAATCGGCGAGGTTGAAGAGAGCGCATTCCACCTGCAGCTCTCCTGCCTCGATCTTGGATATGTCGAGGACGTCGTTGATGAGGTCCAGCAGGGGCTTGGCGCTGCCGCGCACCATGCCTATCTGCTTGTCCTGCTCGGGGTTGAGAGGTCCCGCCAGCCCCTGCTGCAAGATCCCGCTGAATCCGATGATGGAGTTGAGCGGGGTCCGGAGCTCGTGGGACATAGTGGCGAGGAAGGCGGATTTGACCTTGTCGGCCGCCTCGGCACGCTCCTTTGCGCTCTCCAACTCTTTGGTGCGTTCCTCCACGCGTGCTTCCATCTGTTGGTTGGCCTCTCGGAGTTCGCGAGTCCGCAGGTTCACCTGGTGTCTCAGAGTCAGGACCCACAGGACACTCGCGAGAAAGGCGATGCCTATCACGAGGCCCGCGATCTTCGCCCAGCCGGGGAACGAGAAGCGCACCTCCTCAGCGGTCCATCTCTGCAGGGAGTCGTAGTATGCCGAGCCGGGGTCGCTCTTGAGCCGGGTGAGGTGCTCGTCTATGACGTCCAGCAATCCCTTGGGGTCACCGGGCGCAGCGGCGAAGAAGAGATCGGTAGGCTCGAAAACGATCCCCGTCTCGTGCAGTCCTGAGTCCCGAGCATGCGTCTTGCCGTAGAAGTGGTTGGCGACGACTGCGTCCGCCTCGGCCCGCGCGACCATCGCGAAGGCGGCTTCATAGTCGGGCGCGGAGAGAAAGGTGGTGGTGATGCCGAAGCTATCGGCCAGCAGGGCGAAGCTCCGCTGCTGTATCGACCCCTCGAGAAAGACGAGGCGCCTGCCGTTCAGATCGATAAGAGAGGTGATCCCACTGCCTTCACGTGTGTACACCTGCGACCACGACGAAAGGACGGCGACATCGTGGAACGCGTACGATCTGGCTCGGTCGGTGGAATAGGCCACGTCGGGCAACAGATCGATCTCGCCCGAGGCCAGGCGTTGCAGGCCCTCCGCAAAGGTCCCGCGCACGTAGCTCAGTTTCCACCCCTTGCTTTCCGCGATGCTCTCGATGACGTCGGCGAACAGCCCCGATACCTTGCCCGACTGAGAGGTGAATATCTTGGGTGGGTTCTCGTAGACGCCGACTTTCACGAGCGAGAGTTCCGACTCAGGCTGGGCGCCGGCAGGAGAGGCGGCGTATCCGAAGAAGGCCGTCAGCACCGCCAACCCGAGCAGCAGCAGAGTGCCTGGACGACGGATCCCCGGGTTCGGGCTGTCCTTGGCTGTCTGCATCTTCTCGCCCCCCGCCGCCGGCTCTCCGGTCGCGCCCCCAGCGACCACCCGAACTCGGCAGCTATCAATGCTTTCCACAGGTACAGCGCGGCTACTATATCATCCGCGATCGGGCGCAAAGTCCGCCGGGCCGGTCCCGCCCTGGACCGCTCTGCCCATGCGCGATACCATAAGACGACCTTTAAACGCGTCCCGTGAGACCGAAAGGAAACTGGATGGACACCAGTGCACGTCCTTCCGCG
>JAFGIH010000557.1 GCA_016929985.1 Thermoleophilia bacterium
GGCGAGATCTACAATCACCACGCCCTGCGGCGTGAACTCGAGCAACTCGGCCACCGGTTCCGCACCCGCACCGATACCGAAGTGCTCCTCTACGGCTACCGGGAATGGGGCGAGGATCTCGTTCCGCGCCTGTCCGGGATGTTCGCTTTTGCGCTCTTCGACCGAACGGCGGGCCGGCTCCTTCTGGCCCGAGACCGGCTTGGCAAGAAGCCCCTCTACACGGCGCTCACCGACGACCGCTTCGTCTTTGGCAGCAGCGTGAAATGCATCGTCGCGGGTCTCGACCGCACCCCCGAGATCGACTACCAGGCCATCTACGAGTACCTGGGCCTGTTCAGCATCCCCGAGGACCACTGCGTCTACAAAGGAGTGGCAAAGCTGCTCCCCGCCCACTACGCCGTCCTCGACCTGCGGACGGGCGAGTACTCATCCCAGCGCTACTGGTCTCCGGAGATCTCTCCCAAGATCGGCTGGGGTGAAGAGCTGCTGGATAGGGTGGAGACCACCCTTCGCGATGCGGTGCGGCGGCGCCTGGAGAGCGACGTGCCGCTGGCGGTATTCTTGAGCGGAGGCATCGATTCGAGCCTGATCACGGCCATGGCCTCGACCGAGCGGCCCGGCATCACTACCTTGTCCGCCCGCTTCTCGCAGGCCTCTCACGATGAGGGCATCTACGCGCGGGCGGTGGCCCAGCAGTACAAGACCGACCACCATGAGATCCATCTCCAGGAGGCGTCGCTGGGCGTGATGCCCGAACTCGTCTGGCAATACGGCGAACCGTTCTCCGACAGCTCGGCCATAGCGCAATACCAGATCTCCAAGGCGGCCCGCGAGCTGGCCACCGTCGTCCTCACAGGCGACGGCGGCGACGAGCTCTTCGGCGGATATCGCCGCTACACCCTGGCTGCGCCCCAGATCTGGCTGAGACAGCGGGCGCCGGAGTCGCTCCTGCGAGGAAGCGCCAAGCTCGTCCACTCTATGCCCGGTTTTGCCGGCAGATACCTGCAGGGCACCTTCGACCGGGCTCCCGATGCCATCCGGGGAGCGATCGGTTCGCTGGACCCCGTGAATCCGCCCTACTTCATCTTTCACACCTGGTTCCTCGACCGTGACCGCCTGCTTTCGCCCATGTTCAAGCGTTCGCTGGCTGCGGCCGGACGGACGGACTTGTTGTCGCCGGCTTTCGGCGAGGTTCCGGAGGGGCTCCACCCATTCGATCGCATCTTCCTCACCGATCTGGCGTACTGGCTGCCGAGCGCCATGCTCACCAAGGCAGATGTCGCGGTGTCGGCGGCTTCCATCGAGGCGCGGAGCCCGCTGTTGGACGACTACGTGGTCGATCTTGCCGCGCGCATGGACTGGCGCACCAAAGTAGGGACGCGACAGCTGAAAAGAACCCTACGCGTGCTCGCCGGGCGAATGCTTCCGCCCGAGGTCGCCGCCAAGCGCAAGTGGGGCTTCATCGTACCCGTGGATCACTGGATGCGGGGCGAGTCGCAGTCACTCTTTCGCGAGATGCTGGTCGGACCCGTGACACGCTCCCGCGGGCTATTCGACTACGATTACATCGAGCGCGTGTTGAACGAACACATCGCGGGCCGGGTCAACCACAAGCACCGGCTCTGGTCGCTCCTCTGTTTGGAACTTTGGCTCCGCATGTTCGTCGACGGGACGCTGGACCGTCACGACGGTCTTCAGACGCCCGTGTCTGCCGGTACACCCCCTGGGTAGTCTCTCCGCGCGATACGGCCACGAAGCCGTCGCACTTTGTCAGCAGCCCATTCCTCCAGGCAGACCGGCTGCTTCAGGACTCTCGACAGGTCGTCCACCGGCATGTCTGCGCGCATGGGCAGCCGCGGCAGCCTCAGCATTCCTCGCGGGCTCGCCTCTCGGATGGCCCGGCCTCCTCCCACGACGCCGCACGAGTAGAACCGCGAGGCTATGTCGACGACGGCTCGATTCGTGAATCCTTCGGGGTAGCAGACGCACGTGGGTCGCAGTCCCACGTATCGCTCGATCTCCTGCTGCGACCTACTCAGCTCCACTGCCACAGCATCCCGGGACAGACGAACCAGATTCGTGTGCTGGTAGGTGTGCGAACCGATCTCGATGCCGGCGTATGCGCACTCCCGCACTTGCTCCCAGGTCATCGGACGCATATGCCTGAATCGCGCATGGTAGAGCGGGTGGTTGCCGTCGCCGTTGATGAAGCCCGGCGGGACAAACAAGGTCGCCGGGAGGCCGCTATCGTCAAGTAACGGCGCTATCACCTCGTAGAAATTCAGAAACGCATCGTCGAAGGTCAGAACCACCTGGGTCTTGGGTGGCGCGGGCCCTCGGGCCTGCAATTGCCGCTTCAGTTCCAACAGAGAGACGATCTCAGCAGTCTCCGTCAGCAGCCGCAGATGTTCCAAGAATACTGCCTTGGGCATGTCGATGGAGAGGCCTGTAGCACCCTCGACCAAGTGGTAGCCGACGATCCAGGTGGACGGCGCATGCGAATCTAGAATGAGCGGTTGGCCGCCGCGCAGCAGAGGGCGAATCAAGTCATCCTCTTTCCGCGACCTGAGGCGCTAGATCCTTCCGCCCCTGGAGCAAGAGAAAAAGCATGGGCAGAAGCAGGGTCCTCTGCCTCGCGATGATGGCCAGGTTGCCTATCGAGAAGCCCAGAAGCAAGGCATAGAGAACGACAAAGACCACACAAAAAGCGACCAGACGATGCGACCGCCAGTTACGCAGCGAAGCCCACAATTGCCTGCGTCTCCAAATGATCGCGGCCACCATGGCGACTACCTCCAACGCGGACAGCATCATGAATGCACTACCAGATTCCCATACGAAAGGACGGAAGAGAGCGCGGACGAAGGCATTAGGGATCTGCAGGGGGGTCACACCTATCGCACCCGCCGCGCTCCCACCGATGTCGCTGTAGGCTGCCTGTTGTTCGACTCGGTCCACGGCCGATTCCAGCGACTCGATGTTGAGCGCTCCGGCGGAGAGATAGAAGGTGAGCGCAACCGCCCCGGCAAAGAAGAGAAACTGGAAATACCACTTCCCGGTCAGTCCGGCTTGGTCTTTACGCAGGATCGCACCCACCGCCATAGCCGCTATCGCAACGGCGGCTATGTGCGGACGCACCAGCCCGGCCAGCAGCAGCCCGATGGCAAGCGCCGGCCAAGCGGCCACGCGGGGGAATTGCGCATAGCCCCACACGGCCAGACCCAGACAGAAGAGCACGAACGCCTCCTTGCCCACGCTGGAAGGCCAGAAGAACAGCGAGGGCCAGAACACCAGCCACGCCAGATACGGAGTGGACCGCACACCCGGAACGCGCTTCGACGCGGCCGCAAAGAGCAAGACTCCGACAAAGGCCAGCAAGGCAAACACGACAAAGGCAGCCCGCATGCTGGGACCAGAGACCGAGACCACCACACCGGACACTTGTGAGGTGAACCTGGTGCCGAAGGTCGCCCCAGAAGTCGCGAAGAGCTGGGTAAGGTCCAGCTCCCAGAGACCGCGTGCGATATCGAGGCCCTTCTTGTAGTAGACGCCCGCGTCGCCATTGCGGTCATACGCCTCGACGTAGACCCAGTGTCGCGCCATGCTCCCGGCCAGCTTGACCATGAGACCACCCGCCAAGACCAACCACAGTGTGCGGTGCGTCGCTTGATATTTGA
>JAFGIH010000558.1 GCA_016929985.1 Thermoleophilia bacterium
TCACTGAGTGGCAGGCCAAGAACAGCGACCTCCTCACCGCCCTTCAGAGCCAGAGCACCTCGTCGTACATGATCCAGGTGTTCGTCATCATCGCGGTGATGCTGGGTATCGCCTCCACCTTAGCCATCTCAGCCGTGCAGAAAACCCGGCAGATAGGCATCCTCAAGGCGCTCGGAATGTCCGACGCCAAGACCGGATTGGTGTTCCTCTACCAGGCTGGCATCCTCGGGGTGATCGGCACGGCGCTCGGCATCGCCGTGAGCCTGGCGCTGATCGCCGTGTTCAGTTCCGTAGCCAGGAGTGGCGATTCAGGGCTCTTCCCCATCGAACCCAGGTTGGGTTTCGTGCTCCTATCGGCCGGCGTCGGCATCGCCATCGCCCTGATATCGGCCATCATCCCGTTCCGTAAGACCGCGCGTCTCGACCCCATACAGGTGATCCAGGGTGGCTGACACCATTGCAGTGAGCGACGTGACCAAGGAGTACGGCACCTCGGTCAAGACCAAGGCGCTGCGTGGGGTCTCGTTCCGCGTGGAAAGCAAGGAGTTCCTCTCCATCATCGGGCAGTCCGGCAGCGGGAAGTCCACTCTGCTCAACCTCTTGGGGCTCTTGGACCGCCCCACCGAGGGCACGGTGAGCCTCTTGGGCACCGACGTCGGCGCGCTCAGCAAGAAGGAGCGCGCGGCATTCCGTAACAAGCACTTGGGCTTCGTCTTCCAGTTCCATCACCTGTTGCCCGAGTTCTCGGTGCGGGAGAATCTTCTCATCCCCACTTGGATCGGCGGGCTCAAGGGCGGCGCGAGCACGGCAGCCCAGACACGTAGGCGGGCCGAAGAGATCCTCGACTTCCTGGGTGTGGGACAGGTGGCCGACAAGAGCGCGGAGCAGATCTCGGGAGGGCAGAAGCAACGGGTGGCCATAGGCCGAGCCCTCATGAACTCCCCCGACATCCTCCTGGCCGACGAGCCCACCGGCAACCTGGACACAGAGAACTCGGCGTTGGTGTACGATCTGTTCCGCCGCATCCATGACGAAATGGGTACGACATTCGTCATCGTCACGCACGACCGGGCCATCGCCCAGCAGACCGACCGCATCATCGAGGTCACAGACGGCCTGATCTCCGAGGACGTCAGCAACGAGTACTTGGACGCGCCGGCGACCCGTCCCTCGCGCGACACCCCCGCCTAGTCGATCGCGAAAAAGACCCGTCCGCCTTCGCGGGACAGCAGATCTTGCAGCATGAGCGTGCCCCCGGCGATCTGCTTGGAGGCCACCGCGAATACCACGTTGCCCGATACGGCTTCTCCGCCGGCCACCTCGCTGGTGTCGGTGATGGGAGTCGGCGGCACCACGGACGCCAGACTGAAGGTATCGCCCTCGTCTCCCACGAATGTGCTGAGGATGTCGATCCAGAAGGTGCCCACGTCCTCGCCGACGTAGGTGGCCTCCACCGTGATGAGGACATAGCGGTCGTCAGGCCCGGGAGGGTCGTTGAACATGTTCTCGTCGAGGATCGCCTGGGTGGCGTCTGTCGACACGTCCGTGACCCGCACCCTCCAGTTGCCCACCTTGGCTTCCTGCCCCACGGGTACGGGTTCTCTGCGCGTGCCCCCGGCGGTCGCTTCGGATCCGTCGCCTGTCGGCGCCCCGGTCGTCGTGGTAGTCGAGCCGACGGCGATGACCTTGTTGGTCGAGGCAGCCGACAACTCCGAAGTGGATTCACCGTCGTCACCGCCACAAGCGCCGACAGCAAACACGACAAGCACGGTCAACACTACCGCCGCCGCGGCTACGGCGCTGCGGCGCGACCGGCCAAGCGATGTCACCGCGAGGCCGCCACCAGATTGCCGACCGGTTCTCACTAGCCCCTCTCTGCTCGAGCCTTCTCGACGCGCGCCTTCTGCGCGGCTTCGGCGTCGTCGAGTGACGCGTAACCCAACCGTTCTACCGTGCTTTGCAGAATGATCTGAGCCGCGCTCCGCCCATCTGCCTCCAACTGAAGGTAGTGGTCTTCGAGAAGCCGTAGCGTCCTCAAACTGTAGGTGCCCAGCTCGCCCCGGTTGTAGGTCTCGAAAGACGGAGTGTGCGCGCTGTCGCCCGAGTTGCGGATGGGCCGTCCCTGGGCGCCCACATGTGGGTAGTTCTCGGCCAACTCTTCCATCCAGCGCACCGAGAGTTCCGACAGGCGCTCGATGATCGCTGCCGCTTCGGCGTCCAGCAGTGGCACATCCGGGGCGATCCGCCTGAACTCGCACGGTGAGGAGTACTCCATCATCCGCGCGTACTTGTCGGTCATGAGATTGCGACCGGCCGCTTCGGCTTTCTGTAGATCGTCCAGATAGCTCTCGGCTATCTCCTGGTTCCAGGCCTGTAGCTGGCTCGAGCGCATGATCTCAAACGTCTTGCGGTCTTGCTGACACGCCGCCGGCCCGTCTATTCCCTGCACCGAGTGGAACATCTCCCACTCGATGTCGAGTATGCCTCTCATCGTCTCTTGCGTGATATCCATAGTCTCATCTCGCTATTCCGCCATCACAGGTAGGCTTCGCAATGCTTGGTTCTCTATATTAGCCTGCACCGCGTGCGCGTGGTCCATGAGGAAGTCGCTTTCCGATCCGCTCAACCCCTCCACGGTCAACTCCGCGATGATGAGAGCGCTGATCTCCTCCACGATGCGTACCCTCTCCGCGGGCGGCGGAGCCGGATCCTCCGAACAGAGGTCCGCGAAGAGCCGGCGGCAGGTCTCACCCAACACGGGCAGGTCGTTCAGGCCTCGGTGCATCCATTTGTAGAAGGGCCGGTATCGCCTATTGAGCAGGTAGACGATCGAGATGGCCGCCTCCATGAAGCTGCTGAGCGCGCAGTGGGCGGCCACCAGCTCGCCCCGCGCCAGACTCCGCCCATAGTTGTATTGCCCCGTCTGTCCCGCTGTGTAGCAGCGGGCGGCCAGCTTCTTGCGCCGGATGTCTTCGGGATAGAAGGCCAGCAACCCGTCGCGGAAGGCGGTGAACTCCCCCAGGGGGTCGCTGAACACCCTGCCGTTGGTAGCCGTTGCCAGGTAGGTCTCAGGAAGCGCTCTCCACTCAGCAAGACTGGCGGGCACATGGTCGAAGCGGATGAACCTGCGGTAGAAATCCCTGATCTCGAAGACCCCGGTCCGCTTGCCCGCATGTGGGCCTTCCAGCCTGCGCTCGTGCCCCAGATAGTCCTTGGGTAGCTCGTCGTGGCGCCTTTGCAGTTCCTCGCCGATCAGCGCGTGATCGTCCTCGGTGAGCCAGAGGCAGAAACCCGGCCCCCAATCATGATCGCGAGAGAACTCGTCATCGAACCCGAAACACTCCGATCCCTCTCCCACGAGACCAGCCGCGATCCTATTCTGGTACCCGGGAAAATGCTCGGCCAGCAGGGGCCGGCCGTGCTCCTCGTAATACCGCTCGGCGAGTTCGAGACCCTTCATGCCGGTGCCGGTCACTCGCCCCCGGAGTCTACGGATCTCCCGGCGTCTCCGGATGTCCCGGCGTCTCCGGATGTCCCGGCGTTTGTGCCACCCTCAGCCGCACGCATCTTCTCCCGCGCGCGGGCGAGATTCCTGCTGGCTTTTTGCCAATCTGGGTGCTCGGCCCCCAGGACCTTCTCGATGAGCTCGAGAGCTTGAGCGAA
>JAFGIH010000559.1 GCA_016929985.1 Thermoleophilia bacterium
CTGCTCACCGCGGTGCTGTCCGTGGTCGCCATCCTGGGCTCGTGGAACTCCATCAAGGACAGGCAGCTCGCCTTCTTCATCAGCCTCTTGGTGCTCGAGACCGGCATGCTGGGCGTCTTCGTGTCGATGGATCTCTTCCTGTTCTACGTGTTCTGGGAGATACAGCTCGTGCCCATGTACTTCATCATCGGCCTGTGGGGCGGGGCGCGGCGGGTCTACGCGGCCATCAAGTTCTTCCTGTTCACCTTCGTGGGTTCGGTGCTGATGCTGGTGGCCATACTCGCCGTGGTGTGGTGGTACGCGAAGAACGGCGGACCGCTCACCTTCGACATCCTCGAGCTGCAGAAGGCCGGTTTCAGTGGGTCGCTGGCCATCTGGTCTTTCATCGCCTTCTTCATCGCCTTTGCCATCAAGGTGCCCATGTTCCCGGTGCATACCTGGCTCCCCGACGCCCACACCGAGGCTCCCACCGCCGGATCGGTCATCCTGGCCGGCGTACTCCTCAAGATGGGGGTTTACGGCATGATCCGCTTCTGCATCGGGTTCTTCCCCGAGGTGGCGGTGAAGGCCATGGTGCCCGTGCTCATCTTGTCGGCCATCGCGGTGGTCTACGGAGCCATCATGTCCCTCGTGCAGCCCGATATGAAGCGGCTGGTGGCGTACTCCTCGGTGAGCCACATGGGGTTCGTCACCGCGGGACTCTTCACGTTCAACCAACAGGGCATCGAAGGCTCGGTGCTGCAGATGGTCAACCACGGCGTTCTCACCGGCGCCCTCTTCATGATGGTGGGCTACTTCTACGACCGCACCCACACGCGACTCATCAAGGACTATGGCGGCATGGCGAAACCCATGCCGGTCGCGGCGGCCTTCTTCAGCCTGTTCGTGCTCGGGAGCCTGGGTCTGCCGGGGCTGAGTGGCTTCGTGGGCGAGTTCTTGATCTTGGTGGGCGTGTTCCAGTATGCGAAGGTCTTCGCCGTAATCGCCTCTGTGGGGGTCATCCTGGGCGCCGCGTATCTGTTGTGGATGTACCAGCGCACCATGTTCCAGCAGGCCAACGAGAAGTGGATCAGCCTCAAAGACCTTTCCGCCCGCGAGGTCATCGCCCTAGTGCCGCTGGTGGGGCTGACCTTGTGGATCGGCCTCTATCCGCACACTTTCCTCCACCTGTTGCACGCTCCGGCGCAGAACATCATCAGCCAGGTGCAGCCCTACCTGGCCGAGCACGGCGGCAGCCTGGCCGGCCTGGCCGCGTCTTTCTTTGGGGGATTCTAGATGCAGGCGCCTGATCTCATCCCTGTGATCCCCGAGCTGATCCTGCTTGTGGCGGCCTGCCTCGTGCTCTTGGTGGAGCCCTTCCTGAAGCCCGGCGCCGCCGACAAGGGGAGCCCGGCGGACAAGGGCGCTGCGGCCGCGGCCGACAAGACCGCCGTACTGGCCATCGCGCTCACGGGCATCATCGGTTCCATAGTGGTGTCTCTCGCCCTGACCGGCCAGGCTAGAGTGAGTTTCGCCGGTATGCTGACGCTGGACGACTGGGCCGTCTTTTTCAAGGTCCTCTTCGGCCTCGGTGCCGCTATCACGATACTCATGTCGCCCCGCTTCCTCGAGGCGCACCGGCGCCATCTGGGCGAGTACTACGCGTTGCTCCTTTTTGCGCTCATAGGCATGGACCTCATGGCAGCCGCCCGCGACTTCATCCTTCTCTACGTGGCGTTGGAGTTGATGGCCATCAGCAGCTACCTTTTGGCAGCGTTCTTCCGGTACCGGGAACGCTCGAACGAGTCGGCCCTCAAGTACTTCCTGACCGGTTCGTTTGCCTCGGCCATCATGCTGTACGGTATCTCGCTCGTATATGCGGAGGCGGGGGCCACCAACTACGCGGATGCCGGGCGGGTGCTCGCCGGACTCGGTAACGATTCTGGAGTGCTCCTCGCGGTGTTTCTGGTGGCTATCGGGCTGGCCTTCAAGGTATCGGCCGCGCCGTTCCATATGTGGACCCCCGACGTGTACCAGGGGGCTCCCACGCCTGTCGCGGCCTTCTTCTCGGTAGGGCCCAAGGCGGCGGCTTTCTCGGCCATCATAGCGGCCTTCATCGTGGCTTTCCCAGGAACGGTGAAGGAGTGGGGCCTTCTCTTTATCGTGCTCTCCATCGCCACCATGCTGGCCGGGAACCTTTGGGCACTGGTGCAGACCAACATCAAGAGGATGTTGGCCTTCTCATCCATCGCTCACGCCGGCTATCTGCTTACGGGGCTGGGAGCCATGGGCAGGAGCGGCAACTCCCTGCCGGGACGGGGGATGCTGGTCTATCTGGCTGCGTACACGTTCATGAACCTGGGAGCCTTCGGTATCCTTGCCTATCTGAAGACCCAGATGCCTGACAAGTTCGACTACTCGCTGAAGCAGCTGGCCGGTCTGGGGCGACGGTCGCCTTGGGCGGCCGTGCTTCTCTCTCTGTTCCTGCTGTCGCTCACCGGCATCCCCGGTACCGCCGGCTTCATAGGCAAGTTCTACGTGTTCAGCGGTGTGGTGTGGGCCGACCTCTGGTGGCTGGCCGTCATCGGCGTCCTTCTGAGCGCCGTCTCGGCCTACTACTACCTGCGCGTGATCATCTACATGTTCTTCAAGGAGCCTGAAGAGGAGTACGCGATCAGGGAGCCCATCTCCGGCGGCATGGCCATGGCTCTTTCCGTGAGCGCCATCGCCACCCTGGTCATCGGCCTAGTGCCGTCGTGGTTGTGGGACGCGGCAGTCGGCGCCGTCCGCATGCTCTTCGACTAAGCCGTGCTACTGGAAGCCCGCTGGGTCGTCCCGATCGAAGGCCCACCCATCGAAGATGGAGCCTTAGTGGTGGCGGGCGGGATCATCACGGCGGTGGGACCGTCCGCCGAGCTTCGTGGCCGCTACCCCGGCGAACCTGTGGAGACCTATGCCGGCTGTGCTTTGTTGCCCGGCATGGTGAATGTCCACACCCACCTGGATTACTCGGCGTTTTGTCACTTCACACGTCCTCGTGGGTTCGGAACGTGGATGCTGCAACTCCTTCTGGCGAGCCGCAAACTCGGTATGGACGATTTCGCCGCCTCAGCGCTCTGGGGGGCGTATGAATGTGTCCGCAGTGGAGTGACTTCCATCGCCGACGCCTCGGAGAAAGGGAGGACCGTAGCCTTGGCGGCGCGTGCGACCGGGCTGCGTGC
>JAFGIH010000560.1 GCA_016929985.1 Thermoleophilia bacterium
CTTCTCCATCTGGCGACGAGGCTCGCCGCCTCAGCGAACGAATATTCTAGCAGAGCAGAACGGCAACGTCGCTCGGCGCGTGTGCGACCCAAGCGGCTTGGCATGTCTGTGGCCCGGGAAGGGTATGTAGAAGCTGCACGGACACCCTGGTCCGACGCATAGCCATTGAGTCAGGATAGTCATAGAGTTAGGAGAAGGTCATGAAGCTCAGCGCGAGAAACGTTCTCGAAGGGACCATCAAGAGCGTGGATCATGGAGCGGTCAACTCGGAGGTGGTGCTGGAGCTGGCTGATGGAGTGCAGATAGTCTCCATCATCACCAAGCACTCTGCGGAAGATCTCAAGCTGCAGCCGGGGTCCAAGGCATACGCCGTGATCAAGGCCAGCAACGTGATGATCGCCGTGGACTGAGCAACTGCGGGAGCCGCACGGGCTTCAAACGGACGACCTACGGGACTCGTGGGCAGGATGGGCTTTCCCGGCCGCGAATGTCAGTCCCAAAGGACCACGGGTCGTTTGGAGGTTGAGATGTCCGGATTGTTGAAGACCATCGAGGCGCTCGCAGTGGTTGCCGCGCTCGTTGCCGGCGGACTGGCCATATGGAACCGCCGGGACAAAGTGAAGGAGACGTTGGACTCTCTGGGAGGCGTCGAGGGGATCGCCAATACGGCGAGTAGGCTGGCCGAGAACGCCGGGCCGGTGCGGGACTTTGTGAACCAGTTGAGTCATTTGAAGTAGAAGCACAACCGGAGCCGGGATCAGACCCGAGGGGTGGAGGCACCCCTCGCCGGTCTGTGGCTGCGGTATCCTTTCCGGCAGATGATGACTTCGCCATGATTTGTACGGAAGGACGTTCTGATGAAACCTAGCACCCGCCCCGCCAACCCGTGTTTCTCCTCCGGCCCCACAGCCAAGCGGCCTGGATGGAGCCCCGGGGTCTTGGAGGGCGCCTTGGTGGGCCGGTCGCACCGCTCGAAGGCCGGGCGGGCCCGCATCCAAGAGGTGATCGACCGGTCTCGTGCGCTGCTGGGAGTGCCCGACGACTACTACCTCGGTATCGTGCCTGCCTCCGACACCGGGGCCATGGAGATGGCTATGTGGTCGCTGCTGGGGGCACGCGGAGTGGACGCCCTTGCTTGGGAGAGCTTCGGTCAAGGCTGGGTGACCGACATCACGAAGCAGCTCAAGCTTTCCGACGCGCGCGTGCTTGCCACCGATTACGGCAGGCTCCCCGATCTGGCGCAGGTCGACTGGGACCGTGACGTGGTCTTCGCCTGGAACGGCACGACGTCTGGGGTCCGGGTCCCCGGCGCCGACTGGATCGCCGACGACCGCCGCGGTCTTGCCATCTGTGACGCTACCTCCGCGGTCTTTGCCATGGATGTGCCCATCGCCAAGCTGGATGTGGTCACCTACTCCTGGCAGAAGGTGCTGGGTGGCGAGGCCCAACACGGCGTGCTGATACTCAGTCCCCGGGCGGTGGAGCGCCTGGAGACTTACACGCCGATGTGGCCACTGCCCAAGATCTTTCGCATGACGAAGAGCGGCAAGTTCATGGAGGCCATCTTCCACGCCGACACCATCAACACACCGTCGATGCTGGTGGTCGAGGACGGCCTGGACGGCCTCAAATGGGCCGAGGGTCTGGGCGGCCTGCCCGGACTGATACAGCGGAGCGAGGCGAACCTCGCGGCCGTGGCAGCCTGGGTGGAGCGCACTCCCTGGGTGGATTTCTTGGCGGAGGACCCCGCGACGCGGTCGTGCACGTCCATTTGCCTCAAGATCATCGACCCCTGGTTCGCCGATCTCGACGCCGAAGAACGGTCGGCCGCCGCGAAGAAGATAGCGTCGCTACTTGAGGGAGAGGGAGCGGCGTACGACATCGCGCCCTACCGCGAAGCCCCTCCCGGCATCCGCGTCTGGGGCGGAGCGACGGTGGAGCGCTCCGATCTCGAAGCGCTCTTCCCGTGGCTCGACTGGGCCTACGCGGAGGTCAAGGGCAGCTAGAGCGCCGACGAGCGTCTTCCGCCGGCAGATCTCTCTTAACAGGTCCCTCCTGACGGAGTATGCGTGCGCGTCCAGACGCGCCGGATCCACTTCTCGATCTCTACGATGACGTGGATGCCCACGGCCGACCCCAAGATCCAAGCCCACGCTATACCATCAAGGCCGGCGGTGCCGAACAGCGTGTTCATGCCGGGTAGATAGGTGAACAGCATCTGCAACCCGATCATGACAGCCACGCCGGCGAAGAGCAGGTGGTTGCCGAAGAAGCTCTGATGCCATGACGGACGTGTCAGCGAGCGGCAATTGAACAGGTAGAGCATCTCGCCGAAGACGAAGACGTTCACCGCCACAGTGCGTGCATAGTCGAGGCCGTGCCCTTCACGCTCGAAGTACTCGAAGAGCCCGAAAGACGCCGCCAGCAGCAGCGCGCCCACTATCACGACCCGGCCCATGAGTACTCTGTCGAGGATGGGAGACTTCGGGGCACGGGGCGGTCTGTCCATGATGCCTACCTCTTTGGGCTCGAAAGCAAGCATGAGGCCCAACAAGACCGCTGTGGTCATATTGATCCAGAGGATCTGCACAGGCAGGATCGGGAGGGCCACGCCGGCGAACACGGCGGCCAGGATCACCAAGCCCTCTCCCAGGTTGGTGGGGAGGGTCCAGGCGATGAACTTGGTCAGGTTGTCGAAAACCCCGCGGCCTTCTTCCACTGCGGCCTCTATGGAGGCGAAATTGTCGTCGGTGAGGATCATATCGGCGGCTTCTTTGGCCACCTCCGTCCCCGTGATGCCCATGGCGACGCCGATATCGGCCTGTCGCAATGCCGGAGCGTCGTTGACCCCGTCGCCCGTCATGGCGACTACGTGACCTCGGTGTTGCAGTGCATCGACCAGGCGCAGCTTCTGCTCGGGTGTGACGCGGGCGAAAACGTAGGTCTTCTCGGCCGTCTCAACGAGATCGGCGTCTTCGATGGCTTCCAGTCGGCTACCGGTGAGAGGCTCGATCTCGGTGGTGGGGTCGCAGCCCGGCTCGCGTAGATTCAACTGTTGGGCTATGGCGAGTGCCGTCAAGGCATGGTCGCCCGTGATCATCTTCACCTGTACGCCGGCCCTGTGACAGGCTTCGATGGCCTGTAGAGCCTCTTGGCGCGGTGGGTCGATCATGCCCTGAAGGCCGAGGAAGAGAAGTCCGTCATCCACGTCTTTGTGGGTGATCTCGTCGACGTCTTCCGACACGACTTTCCGAGCGAAGGCAAGCACTCTCAGACCCGACGAAGCCATGTCTATGGCGAGCCGGTCTATCTTCTCGGCGTCCAGCGGTCTCGTGGAGCCATCCGCAGCCAGCTCGTTGGAGCACCGCGCGACTATCCTCTCGACCGCGCCTTTGACGTAGGCCACATGCACGAAGACCGGCCCATCGGTCTCTTTGACCGAGTGCAGTGTTGCCATATACTGGTGCTCCGACTCGAACGGCACGGTGTCAAGGCGGGGGTAGGCGTGTCTCACCTCTTCGCGGTTCATACCCGCCTTTGCCGCGGCTACGAGCAGAGCACCCTCGGTGGGGTCTCCTTGCACACGCCACTGTCCGTCTTCGTGGTAGAGCGAGCTGTCGTTGCAGAGCACTCCCGCACGCAGCAGTTCGGCAAGGGTCTCGTCTCTGCCGACCAGTGCGGAGGCCTCCAAAGCCTC
>JAFGIH010000561.1 GCA_016929985.1 Thermoleophilia bacterium
GAATTGCTGGACCTCATGAAGCGTTCGGGCTGTGTTCGTGTGTATCTGGGTCTTGAGTCGGTGAACCAGGAGACCCTCGACGGATACCAGAAGTCACAGAGCGTTGAGGATATCGTGAAGGCGATCGACATACTGCACGAATACGGCATCAACAGCCACGGCATGTTCGTGCTGGGCGCCGATGAAGACACGAAACACACGGTGCGGGACACCGTGGATTTCGCCCTCAAACACCGCATCGACACGGTGATGCTAAACATCCTCACTCCACTGCCCGGTACGCCCCAGTTCGATCGCCTGGAGGAGGAAGGACGCATCTTCGACAAGCGCTGGCACCTCTATGACGCCCACCACGTGGTGTTCACGCCCAAGAACATGACGCCTTACGAGCTTCAGAGTGAGGTCGTGCGCGGATACATGCGGTTCTACTCGAAGCGCCAGTGGCTGAAGTTACTGGTCACTCTGCGGTTCACGAAACTTCTGTTCTGCGGCTGGGGAGTGTGGATCGTCCGGGCTTGGCGCAAGGACGCCCGTAACAAGGCGTTCATAGAGGCGCTCAAGCGTTTGCCCGGTCGCGGGTCGTGGCATCTGCCCAACGGAGCCACCGGAATCGAGAGCGGCGGCATGTAGAAAAGATCCTGCCCACCTTAGCGGGCCGGATCTTCGATTCGTTGGTTCCTGTGCGGCGTGACCACGCCGCTCGAAGTCAGCTTCAGCTGAAGGCCGGGCGGGCGCGTGGCCCGGGATAGCCCTGCCCGAGTTCGTGCATCTCCGCGGCGCGGACATCAACCACCTCGACATCGAAGTGGAGTGTCTTGCCGGCCAGCGGGTGGTTCGCATCGAAGACCACTGTGTCTTCGTTCACCTGGGAGACGGTGAGCGGTACCGGACCGCGTCCAGAGTCTGCCATGAGTTTCATGCCCGGCTCGAGCGTGGCGCCGTCGGGCACCTCATCGACGGGCACTGTTATGAAACGCTCCGGGTCGTGGTCGCCGTAGGCATCGGCTGGTTCGAGCACCACCGAACGGCGGTCGCCCGGCTCGGCGCCCTCAAGCGCTCTCTCGAGCCCGGGGATTATGTTCTCGAAGCCATGCAGATACTCGATGGGACAATCGGTAGACTCGAGAGTCTCCTCTTTGCCCAGGGAGAGCGTGTAGTTCATCTTGACGACTGTTCCGTGACTGGTCTTCATCATTCATTCCTCGTGCCGGGTTCCGTCGGGCAATTATTACATATTTGCGCAAATACGGCTAACGCTGGCGGCGTCGGGCTTCAGTTCTCGCCGGCCAGCGCTGACCGTACGATGTCAGGGCAGAGGAGGTCGATAGACTCGAGGACGTGGTCGGCCAGTGCAGCTGCGGCCGCCTCCAGAGGCTCAGAGGGCGGGGGTATGGCTATCACCTTCATGCGCGCGGCTTTGGCCGCCTGCACTCCGAAGCCGGAGTCTTCCACCGCCACGCAGCGCTCCGGGGGCGCTCCGAGCCGTTCACAGGCCTCCAGATAGACATCGGGAGCCGGTTTCCCACGGGGCACCTCGTCCGAGGAGACCCAGGCGGCGAAGAACTCAGCCAGGCCCGAGCGTTCCAACACGAAGGCGACGACCGGACGTGGTGACGAGCTTGCCACTGCCAGCGGATACGAAGCGGCCAGACAGGCCACCGCCTCCCTGGCGCCGGGTAGGAGCGGCAGGTCGTTCTCGTAGGCGGCGAGAACGGAGTGGACTACGTGCGAGATGATCTCTTCTTCGTCCAACGGAACACCCGTCGCCTGGCGAAGAAACGACGCCCACTGCTCGGATTTGTCGCCCTCGAGGCCGCCCTGGTCGAGCGCACTGAGCAGGTGATCGTGCCCGGGGAGCAGTTTGGCGATGATGCCCTTCCAGAGTCCCAGCGAGTCGAGAAGGACCCCGTCCATATCGAAGACCACAGCCTGAGCATCATCCATGAGCGTTATTGTACCGCCCCGCCATGTCCCTGCGTAACATCACCCGGGCCGCCCTCGCGAAGGAGGACGAGGGCGGCCCGGGCCGTGAGGAAGAGTCTGCGGAAACTAGGACGTCGGCGCCAGGAACGCCTCGAACTCAGGTGTACTCAGCTCATAGTCGTAGAACCGCTTGAAGAACTCCTTGGTGAGGCTCTCCAGGTCTAGCTCCTTGCACTGCTCCGGGTACAGGGTCCGCGCCAGCCAGGTGATGCCCAAGATGGCCTCGGGACTGGGCCGGTCCCACCAGAAACCGCTCACGGGACACAAGAAGATCTTCCTGCTCTTCACTGCCTCAATACCCTTCAGCTGCGCGTTGTCGAGTATCTCGCCGATGCTCACGAACTGGCCCTCGTTGCTGCTCAGGATCATCGCCTCGGGGTTCCACTTGATCACCTGCTCCGGATCGATGTCCTTGACGGTCCCGAGGGTCTCGGCGACGTTGATGCCACCGGCGGCCGAGATGAGGGCTTGGCCCCACAACTCCCCGCCGTTGGTGTGGGTGAGTGCGCCGAGAACGTAGTACACCTCGACCCTGTCTTCCGGGGGAACGCTCTCCAGCCGGTCGGCGATCGACTGCAACTGCTGGTCCCAGAACGCCACGAGATCACCAGCCGTCTGGGAGTCACCGAGCAGTTCCCCGATCAACCTGAACTCTTTCTCGCAGGCCTCGACCTTGTTGTTGGCTCCGGTGTTGATCTCAATCACGGGTATGCCGGCGTTCCTGATGGCTTCGTTGCCCTTCTTTGCGGACTTGCTGGAGATGACCACATCCGCCTTTACCCCCAGCAGGGACTCGATGTTCACGTTGTCGAACGTCCCGACCTCCGGCAGCTCGGCCAGCCCGGGGTAGGCCTTCAGCAGCGTGGTGAACTTCTTCTGCGACGGCAGCGCGACGATCTTGCCGGCTCCACCAAGGACGGCTACCTCTTGTGCGGCTCCTCCCTGGCAGGTGATGGCGATCCGTTCTACCGTGGCGGGAACGATGACCTCGTTGCCTCCCATGTCCACGAGGGTCTTCTCGGTAGCTATCGTGGTTTCGGTCATCGCGGGCGCCGATGCGGAGGCGGCCGTTGCGTCGTCCCCGCAACCGGCCGTCCCTACTGCCACTATCGCCAAGAGGGCGGCCACCAGGAGTGCAACCCATACTCCCACGAACATGCGACGAGGTGTCATTTCGAGTCCTTTCGTTTCGCTCCACAGTCAGAGTCCTGTCTTATGACCAACCGCTCGGCCGACTTCCCGTAGAAGTGATAGCCCGACCCGGCCTCGGCCAAGACGTCGAGGAGCCTGTCCGCGTCGGTGACGGTGATGCCGCCGATGGCCTTCACGCCTCGACGGAAGAACGCGTCGGGCAGCATGCTCGCCGTCGGACCCACCAAGATGATCTCCGCGCCGCCGCGAGCGTGACCGAGGATCCCTTCGAGGGTGTCGTTGAGCACCGTGGTGCCGGTGATGATGAGCCGGTCGGCCGCGGCGATGGCCTCATTCGCCCCTTCCGGAGGCACGTAGTACTGCATCTCGTCGGGGCGGAGCGTGCGCGTGTCCTTCTCCAGGATGGAGAAGGCGTTGCCGCGCTTCTTCAGCATCTTGATGTATGGCGCCAGAGCGCCCACGACGACCACCTGGGCGTCGACTGGTATTGCCGCGTCGTCCAGGGGGTCGGCCCCCAGCTGGAGGCCATAGCCGGTCACACCGGTCTTCTCCCAGCAGGTGTTGGAGAGCGCATTGAGGACGGCGATGGCCAGCGCCTTCTTGAGAGGCCCGCCTCCGGCGAGGTCATCGAGGTAGGCATCCACCGGTTGATCGGCCAGCCGGCCGGAATCCGGCATCACGCGTGCCGAACTCGGGCAGCAGACCGCCTCGGGGATATCCTTCACCGGGGTAAAACAGACACCCCCTGCGCCGTTGGACAGCTTGACGCCGGAGAAGAAGACCCCCACGACGGCTCTGGTCACCTTGAGGGACTCCGCCTCGGGTCCGAGAACGGAACGGATCTGCTGTACCGTCTCGCCGAGTATCGTTCCGTCTTGTCTGTTCTGCGGGTTCAAGGTCACCTCGTTTCTTTCTCTGCAAGCTGCAGAAGAGTGTTTCCGTGCAGGCTCGGAGCCTCGCCGGTCATGACGACCTTGAAGCCGTTCTCGCTCAGTTGCCTCTCGAAGTCCTGAACGTGGCAGAGCGGATGCCCGAAGCTGTGCAGGGCCTTACCAAGCTCTCTGATGGCGTTGGCCTCAGCCGCGCAGCCTGGGGCGCAGAACCAGTGGTTGCTGACCAGGAGGCCGCCCGGGTTCGTGCAGGCGCCGATCCTCGCGAAGATCGGTCCCAACTCTTTGCGGAACTTGTAGAGCAGGTGAGAGACGATGACGATGTCGTATCCGGAGCCCAGATCGTCCGCGCAGATATCGCCTGCGCGCACGGATAGCCTCTCCTCCATGCCGTAACGGGCGATGAACTGGAGCGTCGTGTCGACCACGTGCGGCTTGTCGAAGATCACGCCTTTCAGCTCGGGGTTCTCTTGACAGAGCGCTATGGCGTAGAGACCATGCCCTCCGCCCAGGTCGAGTACGCGGCGTGCGTCCCGGAACCCCTGCCAGGCCACGACCGCCCGGGTGACCGCCTGAAGCTCGCCCTGCACGGCGCCCTCGGCCAGCGCCTCGATGAAGGCGCCGTTGGGCCCCGCGCCGAACCCCTTCATCTCCTGGTAGTCGCGCCGCAGGGATTCCGCCAGATGGTTCCAGTGACCGCCGGTGGAGACGCTCCGTATCCTCTCGCCCTGGTAGAAGGGACTGCCGCCTACGAGAAAGGCGCGCGCCGTGTCGGTGAGGGAGTATCGATCGTTCTCCACGGTCAGCGTCCCCAGACCGACAAGGGCGTTCAGCAGACTGCGTGCGAACATCCCGTTGATGCCTATGCCCTCGGTGATCCTCTCTCTTCCCGCTGGGCCTTCTTGGTCGAGGAACTCGAACAGGCTGAGATCCAAGCCGGCCACCAGGGTCTGGTAGGCCTGATAGCCCTCCATGATGGCGTCGAAGACCTCGATCCCAGGCGGCGGTTCGAGGTTCATCAGGGTCAGCTCAGTACTGGTCTCCACATGTAGCTCCTTGTTAGTGACGTGCCGGGAATCGTGATACTCTACAAAGTATTACGTGGGAAGGCACTCTAGCACGCCGGAGCATGTAGGGCAATGCCCGCGGGCGGGCGCCGTGGGACGCGGCTTTATACTTTGCCAAATATAACGGTTTGGACGAACGAATGGTAGGTGCGCATACATGGCTGATGGTCTAGCGGAAGCGGCGGAACTAGAGGGAGGCCCGGCGTCGGGACCGGGTATCGGAGCAAGGGCCAAAGCGTTGGTGGTGCGCTACAGGGTCCCGCTGCTCGTCGTCCTGCCGATCGTGGCGCTTCTCGCCTCGCTCACGCTGGGTCGATACCACATCTCGGTGGGTGAGATCCTCACCTTGTTTGGCGCGAAACTGGGCCTGACCGACGCCACGGTACCGGTGAACGTGGAGACGGTCATCTTTAACGTGCGTCTGCCCCGGATCCTGGCCGCTCTCCTTATCGGGGCGGGCCTGTCCTTTTCCGGCGCTGCCTATCAGGGGATGTTCCGCAACCCGCTCGTCTCTCCCGATATCTTGGGCGCTTCCGCCGGAGCCGGTTTCGGGGCCGCGCTCGGCATCATGCTCTCCAAGAGCGTTCTCATCACGCAGTTTCTCACCCTCGGCTTCGGTCTGGCCGCCGTGCTCACCACCTACACGCTGGCCGGCCGACTGCGCCGGGGCGACCCCACCCTGTTCCTGGTACTGACCGGCATCCTGGTCGGCACGGTCTTCACGTCGCTCATCTCGGTGCTCAAGGTGCTGGCCGATCCCTATGACAAGCTCCCGGCTATCACCTTCTGGCTGATGGGGAGCCTGGCGGCCATCACCACCCGCGATCTTCTCATCCTTATCGGGCCGATGGCGGTGGGGGGTATCGCCCTGATGTGTGTGCGCTGGCACCTCAATCCCCTCTCGTTCGGCGAGGAGGAGGCCAGGGCGATGGGTTCCGAGACCGGCAAGCTACGGGCCATCATCATCGGCTCCTGCACCCTGCTCACTGCCTCCGCGGTGAGCGTGGCCGGCATCATCGGCTGGGTGGGGCTCATCATCCCCCATCTGGCCCGTGGATTGGTGGGCCCCGACTACGGCAGGCTCCTGCCCGTCTCGGGTGTGATAGGGGGCGTCTACCTGCTCCTGATCGACGACGTGGCCCGCCTCGCCGGTCCGCTGGAGATGCCGCTGGGAATCCTCACCGCCCTCATCGGGGCGCCGTTCTTCATCGTGCTCATGGCCCGCACCAGGAGGGCCTGGGCATGATCCTCGAACTACGGGACATGGCCTGCGGGTACGGGCGGCGCGTTGTTCTGCGCGATGTGAATCTCACCGTCGGCTTCGGCGAGAACCTCTGCCTGCTCGGTCCCAACGGAGTGGGCAAGACCACCTTGTTCCGCACCATGTTGGGCGCCATCAACCCCATGCACGGCGAGGTGCTGATAGACGGCCGGAACATCGTGAAACTGTCGCTACGCGAGCGCGCCCGGCTGATGGCCTACGTCCCGCAGGCGCACACCGCTCCCTTTCCATTCCCAGCCATCGATGTGGTGCTCACCGGCCGCACCGCCCACATACCGCTGACCTCGCGGCCGTCGCGACACGACAAAGACGTCGCCCACGCGGCTCTGGAGCGCATGGGTATCGCCGAGTTGGCCGAGCGCCCGTATACGGAGCTGAGCGGGGGCGAACGGCAACTGGTGCTCATCGCCCGGGCACTGGCCCAGGAGCCGCACGTTCTCATCATGGACGAGCCCTCTTCCCACCTTGACTTCGGCAACCAGGCCCGGCTGCTGGCGCTGACCAGGAGTCTGGTTCAAGAGGGTGACCTTGCGGTGCTCATGTCCTCGCACTTCCCCAATCACGCCTTCTCGTGCGCGACCGGCGTGGCGCTGATCAAGGACGGCCGCTTGGTGGCTCTCGGAACTCCCGACGCCGTGCTCACCGAGGCCGGCCTGGAGGACATCTACGGCATCCCCGTACGCATTCTCTATGGCGACCCCGAGACCGACCCGACCCTCAAGGTCTGCGCCGCCCGGACGTCGTTCGGCTGACCGCGGGTGAGGGCGATGCTGCGACAATCGCACGCTTTGGGTGACAAGCAAAGAAACGTGATACTTTGTACAGTATTACGAACCCACAGGGGTAGGAAGGGGAGCGAGAGTTGCACAGAATGATCATTGGCCACCGGCCGGAACCGGCACGCAGCGTCGCGGTGGTGGTCCTGCTGGGGATTCTGCTGATGGTGGGAATCGCCGGGTGCGGCTCCGACGAGGGAACTGCGGCGGCGTCGCCCGAACGCGGCACCGTCACCATGACCGACCAGGCCGGACGCGAAGTCGTCGTTCCCGATCCCATCGAGACCGTCTGGTGCGCCAGTCCCATGGGGACAAACCTCATGTACATGCTGGCTCCTGAGCTGATGGTGGGTTGGAACATCACGCCCACCGCACTCGAGAAGAAGTACATCCCCGACAAGTACCGGACGGTCACGGGTCTCGGGGGATGGTACGGCAAGAACACCACCGGCAACGTGGAGGAGATCATCAAGCGCGCCCCGGATGTCGTCTTCTCGCTGGGCGACTTGGATGAAGCCGCCATCTCGGAAGCCGAGCGGATCCAGGGACTCCTCAACATCCCGGTGATCATGGTGGATGGAGATCTGGTGGCGAGCGGCGACGCGCTCCGCTACATAGGCGGGCTCCTGGGGGTCGAAGACCGCGCCAAGGAACTGGCCGACTATTGCGACGAGATCATAGAGGAAGCCAAGGAGATCACCGCCGGGCTGTCGGAGGCGGACAAGGTGCGGGTCTACTACGCCGAAGGTGTGGAGGGGCTCAACACTGATCCCGAGGGCTCCATGCACACGGAGGTTCTCGAGCTGGCCGGAGGCGCCAACGTGGCCCAGGTGGCACTACAGTCGGGCTATGGGATGGCCCCGGTGTCTCTCGAGCAGGTATTGGTCTGGGATCCGCACGTGATCCTGGTGGCCAGCGACCCGGCCGAGGAGAGCAACGTCTACGAGCAGATCACCACGGAGTCGCAATGGAAGACCATCACGGCCGTGAAGAACGGTGAGGTCTACCAGATTCCCCGCGGTCCGTTCGACTGGTTCGATCGTCCTCCGTCGATCAGCCGCATCCTGGGCGTGCGCTGGCTCGGCAACCTGCTCTACCCCGATATGTACGAGTACGACATCAAGAAGGAAGTGCAGGAGTTCTACGAGCTCTTCTATCACATGGAGTTGACGGACGCCCAGTTCCAGGAGCTGACCGCGCGGGCGGTACGCGCTGACCGATGACCGAGAACAACCGACCCCGTCCCAGAACAAGGTCAAACGGCATCCGCGGCAAGACCACGCCGCGGCGTGCCCGGCAATCAAGATAGGCAACAAAGGAAAGAGGAGACAATGAGATCACGCGTCCATCCACTACTACTCGTGGCTCTGTGCATCATGGTGCTGGGAGTTCTGGCGTTCGCCGTCGCCTGCGGCGAGGAAGAGACCACGACCACCGCGGCTCCCGAGACCACAGCCGCCCCCGCGACCGAGACCACGGCCGCCGCGACCTCGGGCACCAGCGGCACGATGGAAGTGAAGGGCCTGGTGGACAACCCCATGACCCTTGCGGTGGACGACCTCAAGGCCATGGAAGTGACCACGATCACGGCCGAGCACCCCAAAAAGGGCGCCACCGAGTACACGGGAGTCCTCTTGAGCGACATCATGGCCGCGGTGAAAGCCCAGTCCGGCGCTTCGGTGCTCAACATGGGCGCGACCGATGGCTATATGGGCACGGTGACGCTCGCTGAGCTAGACCCCGACTCCATGATATCCATCGGCGACGACGGTACTCTGAATGCCGTGATGCCCGGCCAATCCGGCAAGGCCTGGGTGAGCGACGTCGTCACGCTCCAATTCCAGTAGACAGTCGCATGCTCGTCCGCACGTCTCGACACGTATTCGTGGTGCTCGTGGCCATTCTCATGGCCACGAGCACCGCTTGGGTGTCCGGCTGTGCCGCGGATTCACCGGCCGGTGACGGCCATACGCCGGCGGATGTCGAAGGCGCTCTCGCCGTGTCTTCGGTCGAGATGTCGAGCGGCCCTCGCTCCGGGTATCAGAACGTGACCATCCGCGGCACAGGCTTCGGCAAGGCGACGGGTGTGAGCTTCGGCTCGACCCGCGCCGTCGGCTTCACCCTGGCCGATCCCACTCGGATCGTCGCCGTGACTCCGGTGGGCGAACTGGGCCTAGTTGTGGACATCACCGTGGCCTCCGACACCGAAGTGGCCACGCTTCCCGCGGCCTACACCTACTGGGACTACGACCTCGAGCTGACCAAAGGCGCCCAGACCGTGACCTGCACTCTGGATAAGATCAAGTCCATGGAGCCGGTCACCGGCTACTGGGGCGCCGTCAATGACAGGCCCTACAGCACCGCACGGTACAAGGGTGTGCCGTTGCTCACTCTTCTGGAAGCCGTGGGCGGTTGGGCTCCAGGGGAGACCATCACGGTCACCGCTGCCGACGGCTTCACCACCACCTACGCCCCGGAGGTACTGCGACAGATGGATGATGGCACCTATCCCATGTGGAACGTCAACGGCGCCGAGGTCATCACCGACGATCGCGTCGCTGAGTTGTTGCTGGCCTACGAGATCGCAGGGGAGCCGCTCAAGGCAGGCAAGGGGCCGTTCCGGATCGTGGCGATGACCACCCAGGACGACCGGCTGAGCCAGGGTCCTTGGAACCCGGCCCTGGTGGTCTCGGTGACGGTGGGGGGGAGGTAGCCATGCGGTCGCTGGAAGATGATCTCAGGGCAGCGCAGGACTTCCACGGTCATCTATGCCACGGCATGGTGATGGGAGTGCGCATGGCTCGTTATGCCTGCCGGGAACTGGGTATCGTAGACCCTCGATCGTACCGTGACCTGGTGGTCTACGTGGAGATGGACCGCTGCGCCAGCGACGCCGTGAGCGTGGTGACCGGCACGACTCTCGGCCGCCGGCGGCTCAAGTGGGTGGACTACGGGAAGATGGCTGCCACCTTCGTCGACCTGGCCACCGGAAGGGCGATCCGGCTGGCTCCCAGACCGGATGTCCCGCACGCCGGAAACGACACCGATCCGATCACTTTCTGGAGGGATTGGACCGACGACCGGCTCTTCACCGTCACGCCGGTGGAGGTGATCGTGCCGGAAGAAGACCGGCCGGGCAGTCCAAGCCGCAGTGCGGTCTGCGCCGGCTGCGGGGAGACCACACGGGACGCCCGCGAGGTGGTCGTGGGTGGCCGGACGCTGTGCCGGGCCTGTGCGCACGGAGCCTACTACCACACGTGAGTCCCGCATGAAGTCCGGAGGCCGCATATGCATCGTCACGGGCGAAAGGGGATCCGGCAAGAGCACCACGTGCGCCCGCGTGGCCGACGGGGCGGCCGCAAGAGGATTCAGGGTCTCCGGGATCCTGACGGAGCGCGTCGAACTTGGGCCGGACTCGTTCCGGCAGGTGGTCGACCTCGCCACGGAGGAGCGGAGGGCATTCGGTTCTCAGCAGGCGGACCGCGGCACGGGTCTCAACAGAGACCGAGTCGGGGAGAGGGCCCTGAGTGTGTCGGCCATATCCGATCCACTCACGCCGGGATGGAGGTATGAGTCCGACGTCTTCGACTGGGCCAACGAGGTCTTCTGTCGCTCGGTATCCTGCGACCTTCTGGTGATCGACGAGATAGGACCCTTGGAACTGCTCGGCGGCCGAGGATGGGTCAAGGCTCTGGATGCGCTTGCGGCGGATCTGTTCCGTCTTGCGCTCGTAGTATGCCGTCCCGGCCTGTTGATACAGTTGAGCGACCGGCTGGGCGGCGCTGCCATGACGCTCTTGGAAGTCACTCCGGAGACGAGAGAACGCCTGCCGGGTGTCATTCTCCACGGGCTCTCCACAACGCCGGCTTGTGGTTCACGTGAGGAGTTTGACAATCAGTGTCATCGGAATATAATGGCATTAGAGTCCCAAGAGGCAAGACGCATCACCCCTGAAGACAGGTGAAGCGCCAGCGACACCGCTGAAGAAAGGTGCTAAGCGAGGTC
>JAFGIH010000562.1 GCA_016929985.1 Thermoleophilia bacterium
CCTGGTCATGGCGGTCCCCAACATCATCTTCATAGCCTTCGGCGACTTCTACATGCTGGGCGCGTTCGCAGTCTGGTATCTGCAGGTTAGAGCTGGAGTCTACTATCTGCTCGCCGTTGTGATCGCCGTAGTAGTCACTGCCATTCTCGGCGCGCTCTGCTATGTCTTGGTGTTTCGCCCTCTGCAGTTCCGGAGGAATCAGTTCCTGACGAACATAATCGCGGGTGTAGGGCTGATGCTGATCATCGGCCAGGCTGCCCTGATGATCTTCGGTACCGGGTCAAGGAGCGTCCCCCCCGTCTTCACCTCTCTCATAGAGGTTCTTGGGGTCAGGATCCCGACCGATAAGGTGGTCGTCATCGGTATCAGCGCCGTGGTGCTGGTTGCTCTGCATATCCTCCTGCGAAAGACCCGGAGCGGCCGGGCGATGCGCGCCGTGTCTTTCAGGGCCGATGTCGCCACACTTCAGGGGGTGAACGCCGACCGCATCTTCATGATCGCCGTCACAATCGGCTGTGCACTGGCTGGGTTCGCAGGAGGGGTCATGGCTCCCATTCTCGGCGTCGAAGTCAGCATGGCCTCGAACGGTTTCCTGGTGATGTTGGTCGTCATGCTTGGCGGCGTCGGGAGTATGATGGGCGCCATCCTTGGCGGCCTTGTATTCGGCATGACCCTAAGCTACGGCCAGTACTTCGTCGGAAGCGGCCAGGCTCAGATTCTATTCTTCGCCGTCATCCTTCTCGTCCTACTCTTCAAGCCGGGCGGTTTGCTGGGCAAGAACATAGAGGAGATCGGCCGTGTCTAAACGTCTCAAGTGGTCGCTGGCCGCGGTCTTGTTCCTCTTCGTTGCCGTTCTTCCGCAGTTCATCAGCAGCGACTACTACATGCACCTGCTCATCGTCATCATGATGAACGCGGTATTGGCGATGACGTTCATCATCCTCTTGCGGGCCGGAATGCTGAACATGTCGATCGCGGCATTCTGGGGGATAGGAGCCTACTCCTCGGCTATGCTGACTCTTAAGGGCGGTCTCTCCTTCTGGGCGGCCTTGCCTGTGTCGATTGTCATCGCGGCCTGTGTCGCTGCGCTTTTCGGAGCGATTATCGTTCGGTACTCGGGGCTTGGCTTCATCATGCCCAGTCTCATCTTCGGTTTCATCGTGCCCCTCGTGTTCGCGACCTTCAAAGTCTTCGGGGGGCGCGTCGGGCTCATCCGCATCCCTCCTGTGAACACGATTCCCTTACCGGGCGGCGCCGACATCGTGTTCGGTTCGACGCGGTCGTACTACTACCTTTTGCTGGTCTTCGCGGTCGTTGTGATTGTCGTAACCCTTGCCCTTTACCGGGCGTGGACCGGGCGGGTCTGGCGAGCGATGGGCCTCAGCACAGACCTGGCCCAGTCTGTCGGCATAAGCCTCTTCCGTTACCGGCTTCTGGGTTTTGTCATATGTTCGGCCATGGCTGCCTTGATGGGGGTGTTCTTTGCACACTACTCCACCAACATCATGCCGGAATCGTATGGGGTGTTCAAAGTCATCTACGTTCAGATGTACGCGATTCTCGGGGGAGTGGCTGCCCCCATACTTGGCCCGATCATCGGCGCTGGGGTCTTGGTTGTTATTCCAGAACTCCTCAGGGTCACCAAAGGCTTTGAACCCATGATCACCGGGGCGATAATCATCCTTATCCTGATCTTCGTTCCACAAGGCATCATGGGGCTTTTCCAGGGGCGGTCCTCGTCCGATGTCCACGCGCTTCTCGCGAGGGCCTTCGGGTATCGGCTCCGAAGGCAACAACCCGCTCCTTCGGCTTTGCCCACGGAACCGGACCCCGCGGACAAGGAACCGAGCGAAGCCGGATCGGGGGGGAAGCTATGAACGTGATCCTTGAGGTCAAAGGTCTCACGAAGCGCTTCGGAGGCCTGACGGCGGTCAAGGACCTCGACATGGAGGTCGGCGACCAAGAGATCTTCGGACTCATCGGGCCGAACGGGGCCGGCAAATCCACCGTGTTCAGCATGATAAGCGGTTTTCAGAAACCAACCAGTGGAGAGATTCTGTTCCAGGGGAGCAGTCTGGCAGGCGCTTCGGCTCACTCAATCGCCAGGCGTGGCGTGGCCCGGCTTTTCCAGCACTCGGTGCTGTTCGACAACATCTCTGCTCTTGAGAACGTCATCGTCGGCTTCCACCGCACCCGAACAGTGGGCCTAATGGGCAGCTTCGTATACAGCAGGAAGGTGCGTGAGGAGGAAGCCGGCTTCAAGGCACGGGCCCTTGAGATCCTGGAGTTCGTAGGGCTAGTGCACCTCAAGGACGAACTCGCCGCCAATCTGTCTCACGGGCATCAGCGGATGCTGAGTGTCGGCATCACCCTCGCTACCAGCCCCAGTCTTCTGTTGCTGGATGAGCCGGTCACCGGCATGAACCCGACTGAATCGAAAGCAATGGTCCAGATCATCCGCAAGATCCGGGAACAAGGCATAACTATCATGCTGGTAGAGCACCACATGAGGGTAGTGACGGACGTCTGTGATCGGATCGTTGTCCTCAACTACGGTGAGAAGATAGCCGAGGGAGATGCGACCACGGTCTGCAACGACCCCGAGGTCTGCGCCGCCTATTTGGGTAAGGGGACCTTCGATGCTGCTTGAGATCAAAGACCTGGTGGCCAACTACGGCAAGGCCCAGGCGCTGAAGGGGATCAGCCTGGAGGTGGGAGAGGGGGAGGTCGTCGCGCTCATTGGAGCCAACGGCGCCGGTAAGACCACCCTCCTCCGAAGCATCTCAGCTCTCAAGCGTATCGAGTCGGGGGAGATCATCTTTGGTGGCGAACGGGTCGATCAGCTCCCAGGCCACGAACTCGTCAGAAAAGGCATAGCTCACGTGCCTGAAGGCAGGATCGTGTTTGGCCCCATGACGGTCACCGACAACCTGCGCATGGGGGCGTACCTGCGCAAAGACAAGGCCGAGGTCAGGCGGGACATAGAGTCGATGTACGAACACTTCCCGGTCCTCAAGGAGAGGGGGAAGCAGCTCGCCGAGAGCCTGAGTGGGGGCGAGCAGCAGATGCTTGCCGTAGCCCGGGCGCTCATGGCCAAACCGAAGCTGCTTCTCATGGACGAGCCCAGTATGGGCCTGTCGCCGCTCATGGTGGAAATGGTGGGCAAGATCATCGTTGATATTCGCAAACGAGGGCTGAGCGTTCTCTTGGTAGAGCAGAACGCGACCATGGCACTGGCTCTGAGTGATAGGGCCTATGTTTTGGAAGTAGGGTCGATCGTGCTGGAAGGGCCTGCTGCAGATGTGGCTCGAAACGATGTGGTAAGGAAGGCCTACCTCGGGGTCTAGCAAGAGAGGAAGATCTATGAAGATCGGAAGATGGGTCGTTGACGGTCACATACACTGCGGCAAGAAAGACCACAAAGCGTCGGAGGACTCCGCCGACCATACACCAGCCGGAAAACGCAGACTTCCCACCTTCGCCGGGGGGGAGGTCGAAGGGGTTGACAATTCCGACCTGGCGATCTACGACATGGACGCCTACGACATCGACATGGGCATCCTCTTGCCCAGCTTCACCGGGACGACCAAGGAACTCTACGGAAGCATGGTCAAGAAACACCCGGCGCGTCTCCGCACGTGTGTCATGGACACCACACAGCGCATCAAAGCCGCGCGGGGCGAGAAGGAGTGGACCATCGAGGCGGCTCTTGAAGAGATTGACGGGGCGCTGAGCGCTGAACCGGATGTCTTCGTGGGCATAGGGGAGTTCGCCCCGGGCTGCATGGGCACCATCCGCAAGCCTCCGAGCTACGAACAACGGGTGGACGAGTGGGCGGGCATCGCCGAGTTGGCCATCAAGCATAACGTGGTGGTGCACTTCCATGAATACGGGGGCTACGGGGCCATGACCACCGGCATCCGCCCCAGCGCCGCCTGGGACGTTCTCGGCATGACCTGCTCCTGCTACCCGGAACTCAAGGTGCTCATCAACCACGGCGGGGGCCAGCTCGAGCATGAGATACGCGAAGCCATCCAGTTCGCGAGCTCCTTCCCCAACGTTCACTTGGAGACCGGCTACTGGAAGGCCGAGCATTATGAGATGGCGATCTGGGACCAGAATGTCACGTGCAAACGTCTCATATGGGGTGGGGGCGACACCGGCAGCCGCATCTGGATGCATCACGCACTGCGGCCGGCGGCCAGGCACCTGAACGAGCACCAGGTGCTCTTCAACCGCACGTGTTGGCCGGCCGACAACCAGCCCGAGGAGCTGCCCTACGCTCCTGACTGGTACGGTTGGGCGACGCACCAGATTCACCGTCTCAAAGATCTGAACCTGGCCACCCAGGATCAGATAAACCTGATCGTGGGCGGCAACGCGGCCCGGCTCTACAAACTGCCCACACCCATGCCCGTGGACGAGATGTTCGCTCACGGGCGGCCTGACCTGTACATACGCTAGGGAGCGACTGTGCCCCCGGTGAACGACGCAAGGAGAGAACGATGAAAATGGGGAGATGGGTCGTAGACGGCCATATCCATTCCGGCAAGAAGGACGCGCACGCCCCTCATGCCAATCCGGCGCACGGCATCTTCGCCGAGGTGGTGCCGGACGATAGTTCCAGTTGGGCCCTTTTTGATATGGACGCCTACGGTGTCGATATGGGCATCCTCCTGCCCAGCTTCACCGGAACCACCAAAGAACTGTACGCCGATATGGTGAAGAAGCATCCAACGCGCTTCCGCACCTGTTGCATGGACACGAACGCGCGCATCAAGGCCGCGCGGGGCGAGAAAGAGTGGACCATCGAGGCGGCCCTCGAGGAGATCGACGAGGCCATCACAGCGGAGCCGGACGTCTTCGTCGGTATAGGGGAGTTCGCGCCCGGTTCCATGGGCACTATCCGTAAGCCGCCGAGCTACGAGCAGCGGGTATACGAGTGGGCTGGGATTGCCGAGCTTGCCATCAAGCATGACGTGGTGGTGCACTTTCACGAATACCGTGGCTACGGAGCTATGACCACCGGCATCCGTCCCAGTGAGGCGTACGATGTTCTCGGAATGACCTGCTCCTGCTACCCGGAACTCAAGGTCCTCATCAATCACGGCGGGGGACAGGCGGAGAACGAGGTGCGGGAAGCCATCCAGTTCGCGAGTTCCTTCCCCAACGTTCATCTGGAGACCGGCTACTGGAAGGCCGAATTCTACGAGATGGCCATCTGGGACCAGAATGTCACGTGCAAGCGTCTCATCTGGGGAGGGGGCGATACCGGCAGCCGCATCTGGATGCACCACGCGCTTCGCCCGGCTGCTAGGTATCTGAACGAGCACCAGGTGTTCTACAACCGCACAACCTGGCCGGCCGACAACCAGCCGCAAGAGCTGCCGTATGCGCCCGACTGGTACGGGTGGGCGATGCATCAGATCCACCGCCTGAGGGATCTCAATCTGGCTACCCAGGACCAGATAAACCTGATCGTGGGCGGCAACGCGGCCCGGCTCTACAAACTGCCCACACCCATGCC
>JAFGIH010000060.1 GCA_016929985.1 Thermoleophilia bacterium
ACTCCGCCCGCCTGCAGTTGGGCGACCAGGTCGTCGTCGGCCCCCGATTGGTAGGTCGTCTGATAGTCGACGGTCCCCCCGCTCCCTGAATTGGGGTCCACCATGGTACCCGTGATCCTGCTCTCACCTATGGTAGCCGTCTTGATCTGCTGCCCGGCCACTTTGGTCTTGAATTCCGCGTAGCTGAGTTGGGAAGAAGGGCCCGACATCGGACCGAGCACGAACTGCTGAAAGAGGTAGAGGGCCACAAGGCCGATGACGACGTATATGACCACCGACCAAAGACGACGGTAAGCCTGGCGGCGTCGTTCGTCGTCGTCCTGAGGGCCCTGAGGTGGTGTTCCAGAGGGGCGGCGGTCCATCCGTCCGTCTGCAGCCATGCTGATCTACTCCCTGGTAGGGTGATGTGCCGTACTCTTCCCCAGGACGGGGGAATCGTACTCCACCAGGGCCGCTGCTACCATGGGTCTCGTCATGGATGCCGGGGCTCTCGCAGTGGGTGCAGGCGGTCGACCGCTGGGTGGCCTTCGGGCTACTCGGGGTGATCGGCGGAAAGATGCTGTGGGAGTCTTTTCGGCCTTCGGATGGGCCCAAGAAGCGCGGTCGGGGCTATGTTCGGGTGTCGAGTGGGCCGGCAGCCGTGGCCAGCAGCCGGGCATGGTCGCGGACATCTGGCGCCCACTCCGCGGTGAAGGAGTCGAACCGTTCGATGTCCCCCGCGTACAGCGCCCGCAGGGCTTCCTCATAACCGGGCTCATCGCCCGCCATGATAGTCATGAACCTGTAGCACGACTCCTGGGCCAGTCGTTTCTGCACCTCACCGGTCGTCGACCGTCGCGCTTCTTCGACGAGCTTTCGCAGCGTGACCGAGGCTCCGCCTGGCTGCCGGCTCAGCCACTCCCAGTGGCGTGGCAGCAGCGTGACTTCACGGGCTACCACCCCGAGTTTGGGGCGACCGGGGGTTGCGGGCCGGGCTGCGCCGGATTGTGTGGACCGACCGTCGCGTCTTGAGCCCAGCCTGGCGGCCAACTCGTCGGGTGTGCCGCGAAGATCCACCTCCGCGGGCACGCTGGTCTTGGCATCAAGGATCATGACGGCGGCGTTACCGTCTTCGTCGAAGGCCCTCTTCGCTCCCTGCGCGGCTTTTTCCAGTGTCCCCGCCGCCACAAGGGTCTGTCCGGCGAAGGCGACATAGCTCGGTTCGTTTGTCGTCGGCTCTTGGTCGACTGCGCTCATCTCTTCTCCCGGTTAGGGTGCCATAGCGTCTCGGCTATTTTACCCGGGTAAAACATGTTGTCAATATCACCCGGGTAAAAAGTTCGGCTCAGAGTATCCGGACCGTCTCTTCTCATGTGGCTCTCATGTTCTTCTCATGTTGTGCCGTTAGCGTTTCGTAGAGACACTTGCCCACGCGTAGAGACTTGGAGGACTGGCCATGAAGAAAAGGCTTGTAGTGCTCGTGACCGTTATCGTGTTCGGTATAGCAATGCTCGTCCCGGCGATAGCTCTGGCCGGCGGGGATCAAGTCCAGCGGCCGACCGAAACCCCACAGTACCAGGATGCCGGCACAGATCCGAACCAGTGGCAGCTCCAGAGTAACCGCTAGCAGCGGGCTAAGCGGACTTGATCGGCTGTTTCATATCAGAACTCCGTCTGCGGAGCCGTGATGTCGGGGGGTAAGCCGAACTCGGTCGTGGTGGTCGTGCCCGACGGTGGCTTCTGAACCGTGGTGGTCGTCGCTGGAGTCGGTCCTACCTCGATGGTCTTGGGGATCATGGGGTAGTAGCTGTTGAAGGTCTCGGTCTTGATGGTGCCGTCGGCGTAAGTGATGGTGCGCTTCACCGAGCACGACCTACCGGACTGGCCGGAGATTTTCACGCGGCTGGATCCTGGGCTGAGAGCGGTGTTGAGAACGGTCACCTCGGTTCGCGCCGCGCCATAAGAGAACCCGCTGAAGCTCCACTTCACCTTGCGTCCATCGTCGGTGCCGTAGATGTTGAATGTGGTAGTGATGCCATCTGATACGCCGCGGATCCAGAGGTAGTGACCCGTGTCGTTCACAAACCTGAAGTTCTTGCCGCCGCCGCCCGCGATGGTAGCATCGCGCCCATCAGGGTAGTGGCTGATGTAGAGCGAATGGTTATGACGCTCTGTGACCTGTATCCCGGCCTCGAAGACCGCGTTGAAAAGCGTGGTCGAAACCTGGCAGATGCCGCCACCCAGCACGTCCTCTAACTCGCCGCCGCCCACGATGCCGGGCGCCGGCCTATACCCGCGGGCTGCAGTGCGAGGTCCGATGGTCTTGTCGCAGTCGTATTCCTCACCGGGCGCTAGGAACTTGTCGCCGGCATACTTCGTCGTGATGCGCACGTTGTTTTGACGGTTGGATGAGCCGGCGTATGGCTCGGTGGTATACGATGCGAGCAGGTCCTTGATCCCCCAGGCCTCGGCTTCCTCTGTGGTGAAATCGGCCTCGGATTCCTTCACCGCTATCTCGGCCGTCCGCCCGGACGGTTTGAGAGCAGCCAGTTCTATGGCCTTCAAGGTGCCTTCGCGGTCAAGCTCCTCACCCGGTTGCGCCGGGACGACCCAGGCCTTCTTCCCGTCGCTGTCGAATGTCGCATCGACCGGCTCTTTGACCACTGCCGGGGCGATCTCTGCGAGGAAGCCTTCCAGTTCGGACGCAGAGAGGACGGGGATCAGCGTAAGGACTCCGTCTTTCATCTCAGACGAGAACTGCAGGCTTTTGATGATGTCGGCTGTCGTGAGCGTCCAGGTCTTATCGTCTCGCTTCAACGTCACGGGGGCGCCGATCATCGTCTTCGCTTGATCCAACGCGGCCTGGTTGTCTTCAGGAAGAACAGCGGGCTTGGTGACGATCAGGGGTATGGGCACCTCACCCGATCTCATGGATACCAACAGGGCGCTGAGTTCTGTGCGCAGTGCATCGGTGTCGACTGTCTGGCCGTTCAGGCCTCCGGTGATATGGATATCTCCGCCCGCCACGGCGAGCCCCGCATCCACCGGCTCGACCTCGAGTTCCTCAGCGATCTCGGCTACGAACGGGTCCAGCAGGCTCCTGTCGACGCCACTTTGCAGCGGGAGGTCGACGGCGCTGAAGTAGAGCTTCCACCGCCGGCCCATAGTGGTGAAGATGTTCCCGTCGCGGGTCACGTCCATCGCGGCCGCAACAGCGCCGGCCACGTCGACGGTCGCGCCTATTTCGGCAGGTTTGACACTCCAGGTCTTGCCCCCGGCGGTGACCTTGATGGGGTCTGTCTGGGCTTCTCGCGCATATTCCGCAAGTGCAGCCGTGGCTTCTTCCTCGGAGAGGCCCCCGAGCTCCACGCCGGCCACACTGATCCCGGAGTGTATCTTGTCGTAGTTGACCCCCGCCTCGATGACGAAGACCAGGATCACGGCTA
>JAFGIH010000563.1 GCA_016929985.1 Thermoleophilia bacterium
CTCCATGGGTCGGGCTGGGCGACGATATAGGGGAGAGCGTTGCTGCCCGTCCAGGCTGAGGCTGTGGTATATCCCCCTGAGTGGCCGGAGAAGAAGGCGGTGATGGCCTTGCCCCCGTATGTGAGGATCTGTCCGGCGGTCTCGGTGGCGGCCCTCGCGATGCCGGGGTACGTCGCTTCGAAGCTGTAGCCGCGGTAGCACTGGTCGGCCCAGTTGTCGGCCAGGGTATTGCCGTCTTTGGCCATGGCATAGGTGCGGGCGGCGACCGCCTGGGCCTTCACCGCCTCGTACGCAGAGTACTCGCCGCCGGTGGTTGCCCAGTCGTATTCCACCTCCGCGATGCTGCGCACGTACTTCTCAAGGTCCACGAGGTTGTAGACCCAGAGCTCACCCGCATCGTCGCCGGGCTGCACGCGGATGGTGCCCCAGTATTCCCGGTAGTCGATGGCGGTACCGCCGCTCGTCGTGAGCTGGATGTCGACACGCCCCTCCGAATCTCCATTGCCTCCCGGCTTGAGGTCGACATAGTCATGGGTACCCTGGCTTACGCCGTCAATGGTCACTTTCACCTGGCTGCCGCTCCGCGTCACCCGGACCAACGAGCCTGCCGGGGCCGTGACACCGCTAAGGGTGGCGGCAGACACAGTGGGTTTCATGTCGACGCGTGAGAAGCTGGTGGTGTTGCTCTTCCAGGGAGTGCTCGAGATGCGGACTTTGAGGACCTGATCGACGGGATCGCTGTAGACATCGCCGACTCGCTGCAGAGTGGTGTTGGGGTAGTAGAAGGCGAGGATCTGTTCGTAGGTGTAACCCTCTCGGGCGGCCTGCCAGGCGCCCCACTGACTCAGACCGACACCGTGGCCGTTACCCCGGCCCACGAACGTGAAACCAGTCGCGGCCTGCGCGGTGGGTGCAAGGATGAAAGCGCTTAACAACAACGCTACCACGGCGATTATGAACGTCCCGACCGCCCACGGGATATGCATACGGCGGCGGCTCGCCCGGAAGGCGTGGCCGCGCCGGCTAAAGGCGCGATCATGATTCATGACTCGGTAGAGTATACCTGGGTCGACCAGCCGAGGTATTCCAGGATGCCGTTCGCAACGGCCTGAGCCGCCAGAGCCTGATACTCGGCGGTGAGCAGTAGCGCCTCCTCCGCAGCATTGGACATGAAGCCCACCTCCACCAAGGCCGCGGTCATCTCGGTCTCGGCGAGCACCACCAGTTCGTACCAATGAGTCTTGGCGCCCCGATCGAACGATCCAAGGGCGGCGATGAGGTTCCGCTGGATGATCTGCGCAAGGAGCTGGGCGTCGGGAGAGCAGCTCTCCTTGGTCCCCCAGTAGAAGGTCTCGGTGCCTTTGGACGCCGGGTCTCCCGAAGCGTTGTTGTGGATGCTCACGAACAGGTTCGCCTGCGCGTCGTTGGCCATCGTGGCCCGCTGATGCAGGTCGGGATAGGTGTCGTCTTCGCGGGTCATCATGACCCGCAGCCCGGCTTCGCGGAGATTCTCGGCCAACAGCAGAGACATCGCCAGATTGACGTCCTTCTCCGCCGCCCCGGAGACACCCACGGCGCCTGTGTCCTTGCCGCCATGGCCCGGGTCGATGCAGATGAGCGGTGGCCCGGGATCCTCCGGACCCTGGAGTCGCCGATACACATCGATCACGATGCGGTGACCCTTGCCATCAGATGGCTCCAGCGACATGACCCGTAGGGTCTGGTAGCGTCCCAGTGCAAGAGTCGCGCGCGCCGTGCGCGTGTCGAAGGCGAGCTGTGATATCGCGATGTTCGTGATCTCGGGCGACCCCTCGATGGCCTCCGAGATCGGCTGCCAGACCACCCCACCCGAGAAGTCTACGGTGAGAACTCCGTCCGAAGATGCCGACGCGGTGATTTTGGATGCCGCGTGAGCGAGATCGATGACCAGCCGGGTCTTGTTATCGTGCTCGCTCGAGCAACGGATCTCCTGCACCCATGACCCGGTGGTCTGTTCCGCCCGGTACACCACTAAGCAGAACTGTGCCCGGGTGATGCCGTCTTGGGGTCTGAGGCGGCCTTCTCCATCGCCACTGAACAGTCCCTCCGACGCGGCGATGGCCACATACGGCCGCGCGACATCGGAGATCTTCTCTTGATCGACGAAGCCGGCGAGCGCCTCCGTGACCTGTTCATGTGACAACTCGAGCGCGGTCTCTTCCCACCCCATCGCCCGCACCATGATGATGGCCATCTGTTGACGCGAGAGCGTGTAGTAGGGCTTGAAGCGACCATTAGAGAACCCGGTTATCCAGCCCTGCGAAAAGGCGGTCTCTATGTAGTTGCGATACACGGCGTCAACATCGGGAAACGAGCATTGGCCGGTGACGACCGGCACGTTCTGCCACAACACGAGCATCTTGGTGGCCTGGCCACGCTTGAGGGTATCTCCGGGACCGAACGAGCCGTCTACATACCCGGAAATGATCCCTGCCGCGCTGAGGTAGCCGATGGCTTCGTAGGCGGGCATCGTCGCGTCGACGTCGGGGAAGGCGGGTGCCTGTGTCTGTGCCCGGGCGGATCCCGGCGTTAGGAAGACCAAGGCGAGCAACGCGATCGCGAAGAGCGCCGTAGCGACCGCCCGGGTCGCCGTCGCGCGACTCCCGAAGCGCGCAGCCGCCCGGATTGTGCCGGCCGCGACCACTACGAGGTCGATCCTCCCTCCAGCATCCGCATGAGACGAGCCATCACCGTGATGGCCTGGGCCCGCGTGCAATTCTCCAAGGGCCGGAAGAGTCCCTCTTTGTCGCCGCACATGAGACCCAACTCGTCGATCATGAAGATCGCGCCCTGCGCCCAGAAGTCGGCGGGCACGTCGTCGTACAAGACATAAGCGGCGCCGCCGGCCCAAGAAGCATCGCCGCCGGCGCCCACCGCCCGGCAGATCATGGTGGCCATCTGAGCCCTGGTGACCAGGTCGTCAGGGGAGTACGTGTAACCTTCGCCGGTGCCTTGGACCAACCCGAGGCGGGCCGCGGTCTCTATCTCATAGTAGGCCCAGCGATCGGGAGGCACGTCGGTGAACGTGGGAGTGATCTGCACCGGCGAGTTGAGCACTTCCTTGAGTTCCCCGGGAGCCATAGCCCGTACCAGGTACGAGGCAAAATGAGCCCTCGAGACCTTCGAATAGGGACGGAACCTCTGGTCTCCGAAATCCAGGATGACGCCGGCCGTCTGCGCCTGCGCAAAGTCCTCGTAGAACCAGTCGGTGGTACATACGTCTGTGAAGCCCGGCACCTTGGTGCTACCCGGAGGCGCAGACGGGGTGGTGGCAACAGTCGTCCTCTCGGTGCTCCCCGTGGTAGGAGTGCTGGGAGCCGTGACAGTGGGACCTCCGGGTGTGCTGGTGGGAGTGGTGGTTGTCGGAACCGCCGGCACGGACGTCGGGGTCGACCCGCCCACCATGGTCGCGAGAGGCGGTTTGCCCGCCGCGATCCACTCAGCCAGGGTCGGGGCGGCCTTGAGACTCGGGTAGGGGTCTATCGCGCTGGGCGTGCGGGTCTGGCCTGAACTCGCCGACACATAGCCGCCCAGATGGATCTCGAAATGGAGATGGCTGCCGCAATCCTCGGCGTTGCCGCTGTCGCCCACATATCCGATGAGATCCCCCGCCTGCACGCGCGACCCATCTGTGAGACCGGGGGCGTAGGCGTACTGCACTCCGCCCTGCCCGTCATCGGTACCGGGAGTGTCGTTGTTCAGATGGATGTAGAAGTAGTCGTTACCGTCGTCGCCACGCAGAAGGATGTTGTAATACGGGAGGCTGTTGTAGCTGGAAAGCTTGCCGGTGAGGTTAAGCCAGTCGACTGTGCCGTCGACCACGGCGAGGAGCGGCGTCATCTTCGGCAGCATGATGTCGTTGCCGGCATGGGTGCGGCCGCCCGAGCGCGCCGCGCCAAAGGTGTCGGTCCAGCTTGCCCGCTCTTGGAGCGGGAAGAGGATGGGCACTATCGGGGCACTCGAGCTCTGGGCGACAGCGGCCGAGGCGATCGTGGAGGCCTCGCCCCACGCGGCGGGGAAGATGACCAGGGAGAGGGCGGCTATGAGTAGAACCGCCACGACCCATATAGGGAGGCGAAGCCCTCTCCGGTCCGCTGAGACACCCGGGAAGCCTCTTGGCGGCTGCGCCAGGTGTCTTTCCTTTTGGTTGGATCCTGTCGCGGCCATATCTACTCTCTTGCTTACGCCGTCAGGCGGGTTTGTCCTGCCGCTGCGAGCGCTTCAACACCGCACGCAGCATATCTACCGTCTCGGCAAACTCGGGGATTTTAGCAAGCCTCGCGACCACAAGAAAGGTGACGACGCCCGCGACGATACCCACGACCAACCGGACTGCGTAACCCCTGGGGTCTGTTTCTACCACGTTTTGCAGGGCAAAATTTGTACCCCAGACCACCACGCCCATCACCGCGGAGACTCCGAGCACTCGGAGAAGGGACATGGCGGTGCGCCCAAGCCCCATCGCGCCGATCTTGCGTCGGAGCAGCCACATGAGTACCCCGAAGTTGACTATGAGGGCCACGGTCATGCCGAGCGTAAGCCCCCCCACGCCCAGGAACTGCATGAACAGGTAGGCGAGACCAACGGTGATAGCAACCGTGATGACGCTGATCTTCACCGGCGTGCGCGTGTCGTGGTAGGCATAGAAGACGCGGGTGACCGTGTCACGGCCAGCGTAGGCATAGAGACCCAGGCACAAGAAGAGAAGCGCCCAGGCGGTCCGGGAGGTATCGTCGGCCGTGAACTCTCCATGTTCGAACAGCAGCCCGATGAGGGGATAGCGCAGCAGGATAAGGCCCACCGTGGCCGGTACCAGCAGGAACCCCATCAGGCGCAGAGCGAAGTCAAACGTGGCCTTGACCCGTTCGGGAGCCTTGGCCGCCACTTGTTCGGAGAGCAAGGGGAAGATGGGCACGGAGATGCCGGCCACGAATAATCCCAGCGGGAGTTGGAACAACTTGTCGGCGTAGTTGAGGCTGGACACGGACCCCTCTTCCAGATACGAACCGAGCAGTTGGATGATGAACACACTGACTTTGCCGACTGCGGAGCCGATAAGGATAGGCCACACCATCCCCCCGACCTCGCGCAACCCAGGATCGTGCCAGTCGATCCGGGGACGCCAATGGATCCCCTCGCCCCGCAGCCCGGGGAACAAGACGAGCAGCCCCGCCACCCAGCCCGCCACGCAGCCGACCGCCAGAGCGGTGACGCCAAGACTGCTCGCAAGAGCGATGGTGATCACGAGAGTGACCGCCGTTCCCACGGCCGGGGCGAAAGCGGCCAGGGCAAA
>JAFGIH010000564.1 GCA_016929985.1 Thermoleophilia bacterium
GCGACGACCTTTGTGGTGGAGCCCTTGACGTTCTCGAAGACCATGGCCGGCCCGATCTGGGTGGGTGGTGCCGTCGGAGTCCCCGATCCCACCCTGCGATATACGCCGGCTAGTTCGAGGTATGGGTCCACCTCCACCTTCGTCGAGACGAGTTGTCCCGGTCTCTCCGACAGAAAATCGAGCGCCGTGCGCAGATCGGTGATATCGGCGGCGGTCAACCGCATCGGGCCTGCTTCCGGCCGCGGCTCGTTCATGGGTTTCTCCTCCTCGTGTGGATGCCGACCGGCGGTGAAGCTACTTGTCTTCCAGCTGCTGTTCAACCTCGGACATCCTGCCCTCGGCCAGCTCCTGCGAGATGTAGACCTTCCCGCATTTGGGACAAGCCGGTACCTCGTGGGAGACGCTATGACCCAGATACTCGAAGACGATCTTCTTCGCCGCCAGTTCGCGGTCGCACTTGCAGCACTTCCAGACTCGGTCTTTGGACTCCACGGCGATTACTCCCCTGTCTCGAAGCGCATGCGGTGATAGTAGGCGCTCAGTATCTCGTAGGTCTGCGGAGCCGTCTCGCGGTAATGAACCCAGTAGGTGATGACCGGCTTCACCATGCTGCACAGGAAGGTGCCGTCGCCTTCGTCACACAACTTGTCGCCGGAGCTCTCAGCCAACCAGATGGCTTCCTTGAGGTCGGCGGCGGATATCAGCTTGCTATCGAGCTCCCTCTGCAGATCGTCGTCGACGAGAACGGTCAGGGCGTCCCAGGGGTGCTCCTTGGGCCTGAACTCGACATCTTGGATCTCTTTCATCAGCTCCCTCTTGACCATGAGGCTGTTCTCCCGTTTCTCAAAGAGGCTGGGCACCCGCCCCCCGGCATCGAGCCCGAAGACCATGTCCAAGACATGAACGTTCTCCTTGCCGCGCAGAGAGAAGACCTCTTTACAATTGGCGCAGTAGACGATGTAGGGCTTCTCACTAGCGTCGGCGCGGTGCTGCGTGATCTCGTCGTATAGATCGGGGTTGGCGATGCGCATGTGCCCCCCGTGCCCGCAGCAACGGTTGGGCGCCGGCAGTTCCTCGAGAGCGACACCCGCCTTCATGGCAAGCTCCCTCACACCGGCCTCCATAGCGTGCTCGTCGCGCGCCGCGCAGGGATCGAACACCGCCGCCTCCGCGAAGGGACCGCTCGGGACCACCTCTTCGGCCGACGCCAACAGCTCGTACAGCGAGACTCTCGGTATCTCGGGCAAGAACCTGCCGAAGAGACTCACACAGGTAGCACAGGCGAAGACCAGCGTGGGCTTCCCCAGATCTTCCCAACTCTTCTTCATCGCGTCGAGGTTCGCCTGCATCCGAGCCTCATCGCCCGCCCAGTACGCCGGAGCTCCGCAACAGCCCACGATGACTCCGGCGTCATAGTGCGAGCTTAGGAACTCGTACGACCGCAGCACGTGCTCTGGATTCGAGGCACCCAGTTGGCAGCCGGGGTAGAAGGCGTACTCGCAGGTCTGCCTGCCCTTCGCCGCAGAAGCAAAGGCGCCCTCGGACGTGGTGAAATCCATCTCGCGTAGCCAGAAGTCGTGCAGCGCGGCTGGGTGGACGCCCGCGCTCATGCGGGCTGACCGCGAGAGCTGCAGGACCCCGCCGATATCCACGTCCACGGGGCACACCGATTTGCAGTGGCCACATATGTTGCAGGAGTAGGCCTCTCTCGTCAGCTCGCGGGTGGAGAAGGGTGGATTGACATTCATGTCGGTGTAGACCTGCAGGCCGATCTTCTGGGGGTCTTTGCGAAAGCGCTTCAACATCTCGCACGAGGCGATGCAGGTGTCGCAGTCGCAGAGCAGGCAGCGGGCGGCTTCCGCCTTGGCCTCATCTTCGGTGTATCCGTCGGGTCCGGAAGCCACCACGAGCGGCACTGATACCGCGCCCTCGTGTCTGAAGCTGCGATCGCACACGTCATTCTTGAACGCGCCGTGCGTGAGGCCAGCCTTGCCGGTCTGGAGAAACACCTCGAGGGTCTTCGACACCTCGATGCCCTGAGCGATGCCTTCCATGAGGGTGGCGCCGGTGAGCGTCCCTCCCATAAAGACCCTGGGGTCCGAGGTGGTCAGTAGATCGCGGTCCCAGCTGTCGAGCAGGCCGAAATCCTCTCCGCCCGCCCCCGTCGCCACGTACACGACATCGAACTCGGCCAGCTCGTCCAGCGACTCGACCTCAGTGCCAAAACGAAACTCGGTCTCTACGGCGGAGAACTGCAGAGCGATATCGGCGTCGAACTCCGCAAAGCGGGGATGTGAGCGCAGAGATCCACCCCAGCCCTCCTGCTTCTCGAACACAGTGACCGGATACTTCTTCTGAGCGAGATTGAGGGCGGCAGACAGGCCCGCGACCCCGGCGCCCACCACAGCCACCCGTTGAGTCTTGGGCGGGATGACGTAGGAATCGGGCCTACGGTCCTTGGTATTCCGCAGAACGGCGCTCTCGACGTCGCGCACCGCGATGGCCTCGTCTCCGAGCACCGTGCGCTGGCAACACTCCCGGCACGGCTGGTCGCAGAGCGCGGCCACGATGGCCGGGAAGACCGTCGCGTTGCGCAGGGTCTTGTAGGCAGCCATCCACCGGCCCTTGCCCGCCTTCTCGAGAAAGGAGCGGATGTCCATGTGAAACGGGCACACGTACGAACAGGGGGCCGGTTCCCCCCGAAAGCA
>JAFGIH010000061.1 GCA_016929985.1 Thermoleophilia bacterium
ACCGCAGGGGAGCGCGACTGGTCCCAGGAAGCCGCTGGCGGGCTGCAGCTCTTCGCCGTCGCGACGATCCCCGAGAGCGATCTCGGCCTCGCGGGCGATCTGAACGCCGATGCCGTAGTGCTTCTCAACGTGGGGCGCATCAGCCAGGCGGCGGCCGAGCGGCTGGAGCAGTATCACGCCGAGGGCGGCAACATCCTCGTGGTGCTGGGGGATCGCGTCGACCCGCGCACCTACAACACACAGATCCTGCCGCGGCTTGGGGCGCTGCGCCTCGAGAATGTGGTAGGCGACCTTACCTCCGAGACCTTCTTCGCCCTCCGGCCGGCGGTTGCGGGCCACGAGATCTTCGACGGCTTCCCGCTGGCGCCGGGCGAGGCGCTCTCGAGTGCGCGCTTCCGCCGCCTGCTCGACGTGCGCCTAGGCACCGACAGCCGGGTACTGGCCGAGTTCACCGGTGAGCGGCCCGCCTTGATCGAGGAGCCCGGCTTGCTGCTCTTCACGAGCGCGTTCGATACGCGCTGGAGCGACTTCCCGACCAGCGCATCGTACCTACCTTTCCTGCACCGCACGCTTCTGCATCTCATCCTCGAAGGCCGCGTCGCGCGCCGGCAGCCCACGGTCGGCGATCTCCTGAGCCATCCGATCCCCGCGGAGATGACCCGCAGCGCTTTCAGCTGTCTTGGTCCCGAGGGGCTCCGGCTGCCGGTGGAGGTGTCCCAGAGCGATCGCGGTGCGGTGCTGAAGACGGCGCCGGTGCCGGAGCCCGGCTTCTATCACCTCATGTTCTCGGAACCAGGGGCCGCGGGGGCGGACGGCAATCTCGAGACCTATGCCGTCAACGTGGATGCGCAGGAATCCGACCTGAGCGCGCTGCCGGCCGAGGAACTGCCGCTCATCTTCGGCGCCGATGCCGTGCAGCTCGCGCCGGAGGAGGAACTCAGCCGTCAGGTGCTGGAGACTCGCTACGGGCGCGAGTTGTGGAAGCAGTGTCTTGCGCTCGCCTTCCTCTTCCTGCTTGCCGAGAGCGCGATCGGGCGCGGGCGGCTGCGGCCGTAGCGTTCCTGACACGGCCACCGGCTCACACCGTCAGCCCTCGCCATGCGATCCTGCGAGCGTGCCGGCCTTCCCGCCCCGACCCAAGGAGGATCCAAATGGAGCCCACGACGGAACACCGCATGACCTTCGTCTCCGACAGCCTCCGGCGACCACGGGTGGTGATCCAGGTGGTGGCGATGGATCTGTGCCGCTGGGACAGCATCCCGGAGAGGCTGTGGCGTGGCGAGACCAATGCCAGCGCGGATGAGTTCCGTGAGGACCACCTGGATTTCTTCGATCACCCGACCGAGGACTTCGAGTTCGTGGCCTACCACTTCGAGCGCATTCGCCTCCTGCGCTGAGCGCGGCGGCCCTCTTCGTCCGTGACGATGCCCGCGGGGGTCTCTTGGGACGAGGAGCGCGCGCCGACCGGTACGGATCAGGTCACGCTCATGAGCTTGGGCTCCAATCCGCGGCCGGCGCGCGGCCGGAGGGGAGCATCACGCTGAACGGCTGCTGCTAGTGAGATGATCTGGAACGATCTTGTCAGACCGCCTCTGCGGAACCGCCAGGACGTCCATCAATCGCTGAACATGGCTTTGATCGCACCCCAGGTGACGGCTTTCGCGGTCGTTGGCCCGCAGCCCACCGGCCAGGCGCCGATCAGATCGCAATCTTCGTTCGGTGGAGTGAATGGCGCACAGGGCGATGTGGCATAAAGGGTGAAGTCGTCACCAGGCAAGTCGCAGAAGAGCGGATCTTCAGCGATGTTCCCGTTGACGCCATGATGGTGAGCGATCTCTCCGATCCAGTCACCCCCGGCGTTTCCGTAGATGTCGCAACAGGTGAAACTCAGGTAGGGTGAGTGGCAACCCTCGACCGCTGCGCCGCCTTCACCGAAGGCAAGTACGGTGCTCTCGAAGCTGACATGAATCCCCTCGACGAAGACCCCGCAACCCTCAGGCGAGTGATTGCCAACGATGCTGCAGCTCTCCATGGAGCCCACACCTCCGACGTGGTGGACTGCTCCCCCTCTGAAGTCAGCCACATTCTCGTGGAAGGTGCATCCATTGAAGCGGGGGTATCCGGAGAGGACTTGGATCGCACCTCCGGTATTACCCTGATTGGCCAAGAAGAGACATCCAGTGAGGGTTACGTCCTCCTCCAACTGGGCCGAAACCAGGACGGCTCCACCGCCACTGGCAGTGGCGTTGTTGATGAAGATGCAGTCAACGAGTTCAGTTGCCCCGCTGAAGTGCACTGCCCCACCCCCGCTGGTGAAGTGTGCACCCTGCGTCTCATTTCCATCAAAAGTGATTCGCTGCAATACGACCGGGTTCGTGGGTCCCGAGAAGGCTAGCGCCCCTCCGCGCCCACCTTCTAGTCCACCACCTGCCACGTTCTCGATGAATGAAGCATCTATCAGTGTGAATGACGCATCTCTCATGTTCATAGCACCGCCAGATGAGCCGACATGGCTGCCCCAGGCCGTGTTGCCCGAGAAGAAGACGTCAGTGATGGCGGGAGAAGAATCGGTGCAATCGAGTGCACCACCGGAGCCATACAACTCTCCCTGGGCTAGGTTGTTCTCAAACAACACATCTGTCAGGGCTGGATCTGCGTCTGAGCAATGGAGTCCTCCCCCGCGGGCGTATCTACCGGTCGCCAGGTTTTCCCTGAACTCGATGCCGGAAAGCAGAGGGGCCCCAGACTCGCAGTACATGCCGCCGCCATACGCGTTTCGACCACTCTCAGGATCGGAGTACGCGAGCGCTTGATTCGCGTGAAACACAATGTCTTCGAGTCGAGGTGAACCGAAGGCGCAATAGAGGCCCCCGCCCTTGGCCTCGGTCGCCTGCGACCATTCGCCGCCGTCGGCCCGATTGTCGCTAAGGATGACGTTCGAGATCGTCGGCGACGATTCCCCGCTGCAGAGGATCCCTCCGCCGGCAGCGACACCTTCTGGTCCCGCCGTGGCGGCACCACCGGTGATGGTGACCCCCT
>JAFGIH010000565.1 GCA_016929985.1 Thermoleophilia bacterium
GCGGTACCGTGACCTGACCGAAGAGGAGAAGGCGTCCTGCCAGATAGCCGAGGACGCGAGCGACGAGGCGTGGGTGTATTGCACCGCTTGTCACCGGGCCATGGAGCAGGGAGACCTGGTCCGGGACGAGATCGAGGGCGCCTTGCAGTGCGCCTACGGCGACTGCGTGCTGGAGGCCAACATCGCCGTCCAGGGGCTAGAGGGATGGGAGGCCTATCGGAAAGAACTCGGCTACGAGACCGCTCACTGGCCGGAGAGACCCGAGCCGGGGGAGTGCTACGAGCGGCGAGAGGCTGGTTCGTAGTTTGAATCGTCCGCCGCGGCCAAGTACCATGTGAGTTCAAATTCTGTGCCAACGGAGGAAAGAGAACATGCAGGAAGTCCACGATTTCTTGAAGAAGTGCGGCGCGTACTATCTGGCCACCGTGGAAGGCGACCAGCCCAGGGTACGCGCTTTCGGGACCATCCATCTGTACGACGGCAAGCTCTACATCCAGACCGGCAAGGTCAAGGACGTCTCGAAGCAGATGGCGGCTAATCCCAAAGTGGAGATATGTGCTTTCGACGGCAATGAGTGGGTCCGCGTGTGCGCGACCGCGGTGGACGATGACCGGGTCGAGGCCAAGGAGAGCATGCTGGAGGCCTATCCCATGCTGAAGGGCCGGTATGCGGCCGACGACGGCAACTGCCAGGTGCTCTACCTCAAAGACGCCACTGCCACGTTCTCGTCCTTCACGGGGGAGCCGAGAGTCATCCAGTTCTGATCCGTCCGGATTTCTCGGACAGCAGGGTGGTATGTGCGCCGGCTCTGCGGGATGTGGTCGCTCCCGTAGAGCCGTCCGCATGTTCGGAGGTCTCTGATGCGGGTCTTCGCCGACAAGAAAACGGGAGCCGTCGCCTGGCGTCTGCGCACCGATGCATACATGTCGGCGGGCGTGATGCTTGGCCTGCTCGTCGTCTGGGTCTTTGCGATGGTTTGGCCCGGTGAGGACGTGTGCCGGCTGGATCCCGCGGAGAGGGCCGGGAGGCGGGCGGCCTCGGAGAACGCGTAGCATGGGAGGAACCACGGCTGCTGGTGAAATGGTCTTCCACTATAATGATGAGTGCAAGCCATCACGCAGGACCGCGCATGGCCCGCCAGGAGATGATAGATGGCCGACGACATTGAGAAACACAGCTACGAGGCGTTCCCAGAGGCTTTCAAGGGTCTGATGCGGGAGAAGTTCGGCGACGCATCGGGCAAGTTCGACCTTCGACCGGTGCTCAGCCGTGTCGAGGGCTACTCATACGAAGGTCTGAGGCTCATGCTCCGGGGCAAGCGGACCCTGAAGATGGAGGCCATAGAGGGCATGGCCCAAGCTCTGGGCGTCTCACCGCACTACTTTCTGGAATACCGGGTGATGTGGGCGGCGGCCAAGGCAAAGGAGCATCCTGAGCTGGGGGAGATGCTGTACGAGGTAGCTCGACGTTTCGTCGAACCGGCGGAGGGGAAGAGCAGCGGGTCGAAGTGAAGCCGTTGTTGCTCGGGTTCGCGGTCGCGGAAAGGCTTCAGCTGTTTCAACACAGTGTTGCAGGACTCTCCACATGCGGCTATTATTGCCGATGATCAGGACAGGATGAGGTCACGAGTCTGTGGGAGGGGAGACCACATGAGGCTGAGCCGCTGTGCCGCGCGAATCAGCGCCGCGGCTACTCCCATCGTCTTCGCCCTCTGCATGCTGGCCTTCTCGTGGTTGCTTCTGGGGTGTACCGAGGAGTCGCCGGATCCCTCGGCGTCCACAGAATCTCCGGCAACCGGTCTGACCGGCGAGGTTACCGGGGCTGTCTCGGCCGCGACTACTACCGCGGCCGGCCCGACATCCTCCACGACCGTGTCTCCCGAGAGTGCGAACCCCGGCACCACCGTGGCCCAATCGCCCACCTCCGCTCCCCAGAGCGTCGCGACCACGCATGTCACCCAAGTCACCGGTGTCTTGAGCGTTGATACCGAGGAACAAGGAGTCAAAGGGGTGGCGAAGGATTTCGACACCGGCGAGCCCTTGGCGGGCGTGCGTGTGGAAGGAGGCGGCGCCACCGTGATCTCGGATGCCGATGGCGCTTTCATGCTCAAGGTATGTATCGCCAAAGGATTGGAATTGATAGCATCGAAAGATGGTTATTTCTCCGCAAGGAGTCTGGTAGGTGGCGAAGCAAGGGATGGCTACTGGGTATGTGACATCCAACTGGTTGCGACCGACTCGCCAAATGCTCCGCCACCACCGCCGGGTTTGTGAGAGGCGCACCGAGGAGTGGGCCCATGTCGACTGTCATAACCGTTTCACTAGTGAAGGAGTGAAGGGATGAAGACCAAGCTGGACACGAGACGCGGACAGGGCCGCGGGCGGGTGATGTGGGCCGTCCTGCTGGCTCTGGCCCTGCTACCGGTGCTTGCCACCGGAGCCTGGGCCGCCGGTCACTGGAGCGACATCAGTGACCAGGAGTGGCTCGCTGTCTACCAGGTGAGCGGCGATGAGGTACGCACGGTCGGTGAAGGGTTCAGCGACGGCACCTTCCGCCCGTCTGCCTTGGTCACCCGTGCCCAGTTCGCCAAGATGGCGGTGGACGGCTTCGGGCTCTCCACTCGCACGCCGGGCACCCCCACCTTCTCGGACACTCCAGCGACCAACCACTTCTATCCCTGGATAGAGGGCGGCGCCGCGGCGGGCATCATCGGCGGGTACGCCGACGGGACCTTCCGCGGGACGCACACCATCAGCCGCCAGCAGGCCAACTCAATGGTGGGCTCCTATCTCTCTCAGAGAGAGCTTGCCACCACCGGGTTCATCACCGGTGAGAAGGGCCGCTACGCATCCTTGGGCGAGTGGTACCTCGGCGAGGGTGTGCAACTCCTGGCCGCTTTCGCCGACGGCGACAAGGTGGCCCCCGCGCACGCTCAGACCACGGCCTACCTGGCGGCCCGCGGGGTGGTCAAAGGCAGCGGGTTGAGCGCCGCGGCCGGCAGCGCCCGCTATCTGCAGCCGCAGGGTAGCCTGACCCGGGCCCAAGCGGCGGCCATGATCATACGGGCCCGAGGCGTGACCTTCACCACGCCTTCGACCCTTCATCTCTCCGTGACCGGTATCCCCGATCCGGTGACGGCCGGCGCGGCGTCCCCTGTGACCGTGACCGTGCTCGACGACTCCAACCACGTGGTGACCGGATATGCCGGCACCATTCACTTCACCTCCACCGACACCCAAGCGGGCCTGCTGGCCGACTACACCTTCACAGCGGCCGACGCCGGCTCCCACACCTTCACCAACGCCGTGGTACTGAGGACCCTGGGGGCCCAGACGGTGACCGCCACCGACACCGCTGACGCGGCCATCACGGGCTCTCAGACGGTGACCGTCGTCGCCGCCACGCCTCATCAGCCAGGCGGAGGGGTCGGGGGCGAGTTCTCGATCTATCACTTCGTCGTCACCGACGGCCCCGGACCGGTGGCGGCCGGTGCGGCCCTGGATGTGCGGGTGGCCGTCGTCGACTTTCTAGACCAGGTGCGAAGCAGCTATTCGGGCAAGGCCATCTTCACCTCCACCGATCCGCTGGCCACTCTCCCAGCTCCCTACACCTTCACGACCGCTGACGCCGGGATGCACACCTTCGATGACGCCGTCATTCTGCGGACGGCCGGAGCTCAGACCATCACCGTCACGGACGCGACCGGCACCATCGTGGGTTCGCTCACCGTGAACGTGCTTGCCGGCGCCGCGACCCAGCTGCGCATCGAGACGGCGGCCGACGGCACCGGCTTGGAGATCACCACCCCGACGCTGGTCGCAGGGGGAAGTCTCGCCGCATATGCCGTCACCCGCGATGTCTACGGCAACTTCGTCGCCAACGTGGCGGCAACCTGGTCGCTTCTAGACCTCACCGGCGATGTGGTCGCCGGTGATCTCGTTCCCGCCGCCGATAACAAGAGCGCGGTCTTCACCGGGCATCTCGCAGGAACGGGCGTGATCGACGCGGTATCGGGCGTCTTCGCCGATAGCACCGGCGCCATCACGGTGGTTGCCGGCATAGTCAGCAGACTCTCCATCGAGACGGCTCCCGATGGCTCCGGCACTGAGGTGGGCGCTCAGGAACTCACGGTTGGCAGTAATCTCACCTTGTATGCCATCGCTCGCGATGCCGGCGGCAACTTTGTTGCCAACGTGGCTGCGATCTGGTCCGTGGTCAGCGAGACGGATGGAGTCGCGGATGCCGACCTGGTCGCCGCGATCGACGGCAAGAGCGCCGTCTTCACCGGAAACCTGATCGGTACCGGGGTCATCCGTGCTACCTCAGGATGGCTCGGCGACTCGACGGGGACAATAAGTGTCATCCCCGGCCTGCATCTTGTCGTGACCGTGGCTACGGACCCGTTGACCGCCGGTACGCCATCGGATGTGACGGTCAGCGTCTACGACTCGGACGACGTCATCGTGACCGACTATGTCGGAACCATACGCTTCACCTCCAACGATCCTATGGCCACGTTGCCCCCTGACTACACGTTCGTCGCGGGTGACGCAGGGACGCATTCGTTCCCGGGCGGCGTGACCCTGTTGACTGCCGGTTCGAGGACCGTGACGGCCTTCGACATCCTCATGCCAGCGATTACCGGAAGTGATACCGTCACCGTGCTCGCCGGGCCTGCCACCCAACTCAGCGTCGAGACCGCCGCCGACGGGAGCGGCACGGAGATCGAGACTGAAGGGCTCACGGCTGGTGAAACCCTCACCGCGTATGCCGTCACCCGTGACGCCTACGGCAACTACGTGGGCAACCCCAGCGTAACCTGGTCGGTGACCACGCTCACCGGTGGAGTCGTCACCGGTGATCTCTCCACCACCACGGGCGCCAGCACCACCTTCACAGCCAACCTGGCTGGCACCGGCACCATCGACGCCGACAACGGCGCCGGCCTTACTGATAGCACCGGCACCATCACCGTGGTCGCAGGTCCCGCCGCCACCTTCGAGGTGGACGCCCCCGCCACCGCCACCGCCGGCACCGCCTTCGACGTGACGGTGACCGCTCGTGATGCCTACACCAACA
>JAFGIH010000566.1 GCA_016929985.1 Thermoleophilia bacterium
GTGTGACTCCCCACTTCGTATCCCCACGAGACCAACTGCCGCAGCTTCTCTTGGGCGAGTTCCGGCTGGCCGAAGAGGACGTGATCGGGAGCGTCGACGTCGATAAGAGGGAAGAAGCCGGCCCGGCTTGCCCAGCCACCTTGCCGGACGGCCTCCTGCATTATGGCCACGGCGCAGTCAGGGTCGAGGGAGCCGTCGGCGTTGATGCGGTATTGGCCTCCGCTGGAGTCGTCGAAGGTGATGACGACCGGGGTCTTACCCGCGGGGACATCGAAATCCCCATTCACCAAGTCATTGAGATTCACCGGGTAGTAGCCGGCAGCCCTCAGGTCGGCGATGTCTTGGCGGAACCCCTCCGGGGTACGGTTGTACTTGCTGTCGTCGTACCCGATGAGGTGATACATCAGGACGAGTATCCGACCCATCTCGTTGGCTCCGACCTCTTGTGCCCGAGCCACGAGGTCGACGGGTATCTGGTCGGCGGCCGCCAGAGTCGCGTCTGCACCGTCTCCGGGCTTGGTGGAGGTGGTAGCGCCGGTGGCGCGGTCGTCTGCGCCGAAGTAGGCGGTGAATAGAGCACTGAGGCAGGCTACAAGTACTACTCCCAGTATCAGCGGCAGCAGTCTGCGGCGCCTGAGAGCTTTCCGGCGGGCGCGTCTGGCGGCCGGAGCAGCAGAGTCACGGCGTATGTCGCGGCTGTCGGAGTAGTCCATGTCATAGACATGTTGGACCTCGTGCCATGAAACCCTGCCTAGCCTATTAACGCCCGCGCCTCTTCTCCTTGCGCGTCGCCACCCGCTGTTCCCAGCGCTGGTCGGCTTTCGCACTCCGACGTTCGCGGCCTGAGGTGGTCGACTCCTGCCTCCGTGCCTCAAGGGCTGCCTGCAGGGCCTCTTGGGACTTCGTGGAGGGCGCGTGTGCTCGTGCCTGCCGGGCGGCTTCGCGTTGGCGACGTTTCGGATTGGCCGGCAGCGTCGCGTCGCGAGTGTCGATAGACCCAGCGGGCATGAAGTGTAGGCGCGACCACCCGGGTCCGTTCACCAGCGCCTCGATCTCCGGCAGCGAGGGCTCCGGTCCGAAGACGTGGCGTGCGACCTCGAGCACGCCGTCGTTCTCTTGTTCGACGAGGGCCACCCAGAACTGTCCGTCGTAGTAGACGGTCAGGGTGGACCTGATCTCGGCAGCCATGATGCGTCGGTTGGGGTGGAGGCGGAGCGGGGCCGGCTCTCTAGAGCGCGGACTTCGGGAGCTTCTTCTCCACGGCTTCGTTCTTCAGGGTGACGTAGTCGGGCAGGCCGTTGCTGTAGGGTGGGTAGTCCTCGCCCTGGATGAGAGGCGTCAGGTATTCGCGGCAGGAATCGGTAATGCCGAACCCGTCCTCGCTGATGTACTCCCGCGGCATCATCTTCTCCACGTTCGCCACCTCGGAGAGCGCCACCGAGCCCACTTCCCAGACATAGGGGTTCGACGACCTCCGTACGATGGTAGGCATCACCGAGTTCTTGCCCGCGAGCGCGAGGTCCACCGCCGCCTTGCCCATCGCGTAGGCCTGATCCACGTCGGTCTTCGAGGCGATGTGTCTAGCCGACCGCTGCAGGTAGTCCGCGACGGCCCAGTGGTACTTCAGGCCCAAGCCCGCCCGCACGATGTCCGCCACCACCGGCGCCACGCCTCCCAACTGGGCGTGGCCGAAGGCGTCCTTCAGCCCCTGGTCTGCCAGGAACGTGCCGTCCGGGCTCTTCACTCCTTCCGAGACCACCACGGTGCAATAGCCGCGCTCCTGGACGAACGAATCGACCTTGGCGAGGAACCGCTCCTTGTCGAATGTGATCTCGGGAAACAGGATGACGATGGGGATCTCGGTCTTCGCGTCCGACGCCAGGTCCCCGGCGGCGGCTATCCAGCCGGCATGACGGCCCATGACCTCGAGCACGAACACCTTCGTGGACGTCTTGGCCATGGAACGGACGTCGAAGCTGGCCTCGCGTGTGGAGACGGCGATGTACTTGGCGACAGACCCGAATCCCGGGCAGTTGTCGGTCACCGGCAGGTCGTTATCGACGGTCTTGGGGACGTGGATGGCCTGGACGACGCTCTCCGCGAGCTGTGAGACTTTGAGGCAGGTGTCGGCGGAGTCGCCACCGCCGTTGTAGAAGAAGTACCCGATGTCGTGAGCCTTGAAGACCTCCATGAGTCTCTCGTACTCGCGCCGGTTGTCGTCGAGGCTCTTGAGCTTGTAGCGGCACGACCCGAAGGCGCCGGATGGCGTGTGTCGGAGGGCGGTGATGGCGGCGTCGGACTCCTTGCCGGTGTCGATGAGGTCCTCGGTGAGCGCCCCGATGATGCCGTTGCGGCCTGCGAAGACCTGGCCTATGGCCTCCGGGTGCTTGCGCGCGGTCTCGATCACTCCGCACGCGGATGAGTTGATGACGGCGGAGACCCCGCCGGACTGAGCATAGAAGGCGTTTTTGGCTGCCATGGTGGTGGACTCCTCCCTTGTGGCCTCGGGGCTGTGCCTCACGGTCTCATGATAGCAACGCCCCGGCGGGCGACAATGCGCCGACGGATGTGCGACGGGCCCCGCTCACCTCTCGTCCGGCGACTCGCCCATCGTCGCCCGCAGGAAGGCGTCTTCCATCGTCGGCGGCCGCTCCTCGATGCCCAGCAGCCGGACACTTCTGCCGGCGAGAAGCGTCTCCACATCCGCTCGTGTGGCTGCCAAACCGTCGATGTGAGAGCACGTCCCGAAGAGTGA
>JAFGIH010000567.1 GCA_016929985.1 Thermoleophilia bacterium
GGAAGACAGTGGCGTGAACGTCGTCGACGTATGCGCGAACGACAGCTCTGGTCTCGCTTCGGCCCCGGTCTTCACCGTCACGGCGGTGACGCAAGGCACGAACGGCTCCGTTGCCATAGCCGATGCTGGAGCCCGTGTCACCTACACGCCCGGCGCCGACTTCTTCGGCAGCGACACCTTCACCTACACCATCACGAACTCCCAGGGCGGCACCGACACGGCCGACGTCGAGGTGACCGTGACTAACGTCAACGACCCACCCACGTCGGCCGACACGGTGGCAAGCACCAGCGAGGACATCCCGCTGGTCTTCGACTCGGCCGGCTTCCCCTTCGTCGACCCAGACACCGGCGACAGTCTGCAGGGAGTCAAGATCACGACTCTGCCGAGCGCAGGAACCCTCAGGCTGAACAGGACCGAGGTGACCCTGGACCAGGAGATCGCCGTAGCCGACATCGCCGCCGGCAGGCTCGTCTTCCAGCCGGCCGTCGATGTCTATGGCAGTCCCTACGCCACCTTCGGCTTCATGGTCTCAGACGGCATCGCCTACAGCACCCCGGCTCACACCATGACCATCAACGTCAGCGACGCCAACGACGCTCCCACGGTGAACACCGCCTTGGCCGACCAGACGGCCACCGAGGACGTCGCCTTCTCGTACCAGTTCGCTGCCAACGCCTTCTCCGACGTGGACGCCGGCGATTCCATCGCCTACTCTGCCTCGCTGGAGAGTGGCGGCGCCCTGCCGGCCTGGCTGGGCTTCGATCCCGACACCCGCATCTTTAGCGGCACGCCCGCCAGAGCCGATTCTGGCTCCCTCACCGTCCGCGTCACGGCCACGGATCTCGTCGGGGCCACCGCCTCCGACGAGTTCCTCCTCACAGTGCTCGGCGTGAACAGCCCCCCGTTCTTCATCGGCGCGTTGGAGTTCTTCGTGGAAGAGAACACCGCGTATGTCGCTCGGCTGACGGCTTGGGACGCCGAGGGTGACCCCCTCGCCTACAGCATCGTCGGCGGCCCCGACGCCCGTCTTTTCACTCTCGATGCCCGGACGGGGATCCTGCGCTTCGCGCCGCCCCCCGACTACGAGTCTCCCGCCGATGCCGGTCGGGACAACGTCTACGACCTCACCGTCGAGGTGTCCGACAGCGTCGCGACCACGACGAAGGCCCTGATCGTGCGGGTGACCAACGTTCTGGAGGTCCCGGTCTCGCACTCGCCGGTCATCACCAGCGGTGGAGGTCTCGACACCGCCTTCCTCAGCATCCCGGAGAACACCATTGCCGTTACCACCATGACCGCCGGCGACCCCGACCCCGGCGCCGTGCTTGCCTTCTCGATCGCAGGCGGTCCCGATGCCGGCAAGTTCCACATCGACCCGGCCACCGGCGCGCTCTCCTTCCTTGTGCCTCCCGACTACGAGAGACCCACCGACGCCGACCGGGACAACGTCTACCGCATCATGGTGCGCGTCTCCGACGGCGCCAACGCCGACGTGCAGATACTCACCATCACCGTCACCGACGTGCCCGAACACACCCCGCCGCCCGCTACCGACCGCTGGAACGACATCACCGATGCCCAGTGGGAATCCACCTATGGGGTCAGCGCCGTTGAGGTCGACCGCGTGGCCGACGGCGGCTCCGACGGAGGCTTCCACCCGGCTACGCCCATCACCCGCGCTCAGTTCGCCAAGATGGCTGTGGACGGCTTCGGGCTCGCCAAGGCGACGTCCGGTCCACCGAGCTTTTCCGACGTCTCTGCGGGCCACGTGTTCTTCGCCTGGATAGAGGGCGGAGCGGAGGCCGGCATACTGGCCGGTCTCAGCGACGGCGCCTTCGCTCCTTCCAGGCTCATCACCCGCCAGCAGGCCGACTCCGTACTGGGCCGCTACCTGGCCGCTCAAGAGCTCACGGCCGCCGGCTTCATCCAGGGCACCCAGGGCACCTATCCCACCCTGGAGGCCTGGTTCGCGGCCGAGGGCGCCGCCCTGCTTGTTCCTTTCGCCGACGCTGAGAGTTTCGCCGCGGTCCACGCTCCCTACGCCGCCTACCTGGTGCACAAGGGCGTGATCCAAGGCTCCACGCTTGGGAACGCCTCATACCTCTTGCCGCTCGGCATCCTCACCCGCGCCCAGGCAGCAGCCATGATCGTGAGGACGGGCAGGGTCTAGGAGGCTGCCCGCCCGCCCTCATCACAGGCCGCCGCGGCGGCTGCACGTTCGTATATGCGAAGGCATAAGGATTGTGCGAGATGGGAATAGTGGTCGAAACCTCTGATCTTGCTCATGCGTCAGAGACAGGCCTGGGACAACTTTCATGGGGGGAAGACAATATGCTTGCGGTCAATCTCAAACGGCACTGACGCGCACGCGCGCGGTGTTGCACCAGTGGCGCGTGACTCCCAAAGCAAGCACTGCACTTGCGTAGATCGACTGCACTATCTGCACATCACGACTGAGGAGGAAGCAATGAGCAAAACGAGGAAGAGGGCAAACGGGCGCTCGCTGCGGGCGCTTCTACTCACGGTCGTGCTGGCCGCACTGGCTCTCGCCCTCTTCGCCGGAACGGCGCTGGCCGCGCCGCCCTGGTCCGACGCGCCCAACAGCTGGTGGGTGGCCACCTATCAGACCACCGACCTGCAGGTAGGCACGGTCGCGGACGGCTACCCCGACGGCACCTTTCGTCCGGGGTTGGATGTCACCCGTGGTCAATTTGCCAAGATGGTGGTAGACGGCGCGGGTGTGGCCACGGCGACGCCCTACGTGAACACCTTCGCCGACGTGACTGCCTCCAACTACTTCTATCCTTGGATCGAAGGGGGAGCCGCGGCCCGCATCATCTCCGGCTTTGCAGACGGGACTTTCGGTCCCGTCAAGAGCATCATCCGGCAGCAGGCCAACTCCATACTGGGTTCGTATCTTGCTCAGAAAGAGCTCAGTCTCCGCGGCCACATCACGGGCAGGTCGGCCGACTACCCATCTCTCAACACATGGTTCGTGGCCGAGGGCGTGGCGATCCTTGCGGCGTATGCCGACGTTGACAGGGTCGCGACAGTCCATGCTCCCGCGACTGCGTATCTGATCTTCAAGGGCGTGGTTCAAGGCACCTATAGCGCCGGCCGGATGTACCTCGCGCCGAACAACAACCTCACTCGGGCCCAGGCCGCCGCGCTCATACTGCGCGTGCAGGCGGTGAGCTTCGCTTTGCCGGTGCCGACGGTCTCAGCGCTCAACCCGGCTTCAGGACCGGCCGCGGGCGGGACCTCGGTGGTCATCACCGGGACCAACTTCACCGGCGCGAGCGCGGTGAAGTTCGGCGCGTTCAGCGCCAACTACATGATCGATTCGGCCACGCAGATCACGGCCGTGGCTCCGGCCGGCACTGCCGGCACCACCGTCGACGTCACGGTGACCACGTCGGCAGGCACCAGTTCGGCCGCCGGGACCGGCAACGATTACACATACAAGGCCTACGCCACCGCTCCCAGCGCCATCCACCTCACCAAGGGCGCCAGCTACCCGGTGGGCGGCGTCACCGACGTGCAGATCCCGCTACCCGGACAGA
>JAFGIH010000568.1 GCA_016929985.1 Thermoleophilia bacterium
ATCGTCTTGGTGTTCACTATCGCGGCCCGGGTGGTCGCATCGAGGAGCCGGATATCCAGATGACAGAGGAACCGAGGTTGACAGAAGAAGTCTACGGCGAGATCGCGGAGATGCCTTCCTTGGCGTCGGTGGCCGCGCGCGATATCACCGACGGAGCGTCTGAGATGGTCGAACAACCTGTCTTCTCCGTTCATGACTTGAGCGTGCACTACGGCAAGAACATCGCTCTCAAGGGCGTCACCATGGACATAAGGCCGCGGCGCATCACCGCCATCATCGGGCCGTCGGGGTGCGGCAAGAGCACGCTCATCCGCTGCTTCAACCGCATGAATGAACTCATCCCGGGGGCCAAGGTGTCGGGCGAGATCCTCTATCACGGCGAGAACATCTACGCGCCGGGTGTCGACCCGGTGGTGGTCCGCCGGCACATCGGGATGGTCTTCCAGCGACCCAACCCCTTCCCCAAGTCCATCTACGACAACATCGCCTTCGGAGCTCGCATCAACGGCTACAAAGGCGACATGGACGAGCTGGTGGAGCGGTCTCTGCGGCGCGCCGCCCTGTGGGACGAGGTGAAGAGCCAGCTGAAGAAGAGCGCTCTCGATCTCTCGGGCGGACAGCAACAGCGTCTCTGCATCGCACGCGCCATCGCCGTCGAACCCGATGTGATCCTCATGGATGAGCCGGCCTCGGCCCTCGATCCCATCGCCACGGTGCGCATCGAGGACCTCATGCAGGAGCTTAAGCAGGACTACTCCATCATCATCGTCACTCACAACATGCAGCAGGCGGCGCGGGTCTCGGATGAGACCGCCTTTCTCTACACCGAAGTGGACGAAGCGACGGCGGCTCGCTGGGGGATACTGGTGGAGTTCGGGCCCACGGGTCAGATCTTCACGAAGCCGCGCGACAAGCGTACCGAAGACTACGTATCCGGCCGCTTCGGGTAGCCGGTCCGGGAAGGATGGAGAGCGACGATGCGAGACGCATTCCACAGGGAACTGGAGAGCCTCGACCAGGCCATCGTGCGCATGGGAGCGCTTGTCGAGCAGAGCACCCAGATGGCGACTACGGCGCTGATCGAACGCGACCACGAGCTGGCGCAGAAGGTGCGTGACGGCGACGATGAGATCGACGCTTTGTTCTTGGACGTGGAGACGCGGGCTCTGCGGCTACTTGCCCAGCAGGCGCCCGTGGCCGGTGACCTGAGGCTGATCGTGGTCATACTACGTGTGGTCACCGATCTGGAGAGGACAGGCGACCTTGCCTACAACATAGCCAAGCTGGCCCAGCTCGAGGATTTCCGCCAGCCGGAGCTCAAGCCCGTCAGGGCGTTGATCGCCGAGATGGGCAAGACGGCGGCCACCGTCATGGCGGCAGCCATCGACGCTTGGGCCGCCAAGGATGGAGAACTGGCGGCCGAGATCGCGCTCAAGGACGATGTACTCGATGGTCTGCATGCCCAGCTCATCGAGCGCTTGGTAGAACTGAAGGGCGAGGACAGTCTGGCGCCGGCCATCCGTCTTACCATGGTGGGCCGCTACCTGGAACGCATAGGCGATCACGCTGTGAATCTGGGTGAGCGCCTGCGCTACTTCATCACTGGCGACGAGGAGCACTTGGGCTGAGGCGCTGAGTGGCGGCCGGCACGCCCCCAGCCGCGGCTTCAGTGTCAGTCTGTCGCCAGCGGTGGAGGGGTCGTCCAGACCGGGACGCCGGCCTCGCGTGGGTTCGTCGCCTCGCGTCCCGGCTCGCTTCCCGCAAAGGGGACGGCCGCATTACGCGGGTGGGCCGGCCTGTTCGCTTCACACGTCCCTCTTGCCAGGTCCTCGAGGAACTGATGCAGCTCGTCCGGGTCCATGGGGCGCGCGACGTAGTAGCCCTGGGCGTAGTCGCAGCCGATATCCTCCAGAAGCCTCCATTGTTCACTGCGCTCTACGCCTTCGCCTGTGACCTGCAGGCCCAGCGTATGGGCGAGGGAGGTCAGCGATCGAACCACCTCGTAGTCGGTGTTGCCCTGCGCCAGTCTCGAGACGAAGGATTGGTCGATCTTCAGTTGTTGCACGGGGAAAGTAGAGAGATGGTGTAGCGACGACCAGCCGGTCCCGAAGTCGTCGAGACAGAGGAACATCCCCATGCTCCGAAGCTCCTGCATCACCTGCCGCGCTTTGCCAGGGTCGCGAATAAGAGCACTCTCGGTGATCTCGAGTGTCAACCTCTCGGGTGGGATGCGCCATTCCGCCAAGAGGGCGGCCACATTCGAGACGAAATCGGGTTCTGTCAACTGGCGGGGCGACACATTGAAGCCGATTGGCAATCGCGCCGCGGGGCAGGCCGGCGACTGCCAACGGCTTATCTGGCTGCAGACCTCCTCCAGACACATCTCGCCCAGAGCGACAATGAGGCCGCTGCTCTCGGCCACGGGGAGGAACTCTCTAGGGAACACCACGCCGCGCTCCGGGTGATGCCAGCGGATGAGTGCCTCGAGTGACCGTACCGTACCGGTGCCGAGGTCGACGATAGGCTGGTATGCGAGCGAGAACTCCCTCTGTCTGAGCGACGCCCGCAGATC
>JAFGIH010000569.1 GCA_016929985.1 Thermoleophilia bacterium
GGCCATGCCGACGGCGAATATCAGAATCCCCGGGTACATCACGGAGTTCTCGCCCTTGGCGTCGAACCGTCGTCCCACGGGGGGCCGGGTGAAGAAGATCACCACCGCGTAGACGATGAAGAAGGCGCCGGCCGCGGTCGTCAGCCGGATCTCCTCCGAGTAGAGGGCCATGAACGACGAGATGCTCGAGTAGCAGAGGTAGGACATCATGATGGCAACGCATACCGGTACGGCCTTGGGCTCGATGAAGGTGCGGAGCCCGAAACCCTTGGTCTCGAGCAGTTGCTCCGCGGTGAGCTCGAGGTCCTTGACTCCCAGAAAGGGCACCGCCAGCAGGGCGACCGCCGAGACGGCGGAGGCGGTGATGATGATGGCGTTGAAGCCGCTGTGCTCGAGAAGAAGCAGGCCGACGAACGGGCCGATCGCCGTGGACAGGGTCTGTCCCAGGGTGAAGTAGCCGATGCCCTCCCCGTAGCGCTCCCGGGGTATCACGCCGGCGATGATGGTGCCGGTGGCCATCATGCCCGCCGCGTGCGCGGCGCCGTGCAGAAAGCGGATGAGGAGCAGCATCCCGATGCTGTTGGCGGCGAAGTAGACCAGAATCATGGCCAAGTTCAGGAACGAGCCGATGTAGAGGAGCTTGATCTGGCCGATGTGGTGCACCGACCTGCCCAAGAACGGCCGGGTGACGAAAGCCCCGATGATGAAGATGCTGGCCGCAAGCCCCGCCACGGGGGGAGAGGCGGCGAAGCGGTCGGTGGCCACCTTCGACATGACGATCATGAGCAGCAGGAAGCACAGGGAGCCCAAGAGATTGACGATCGAGATGACTATGAAGCTCCTGGTCCAGAGGCTGCGCGCGGGAGTGGCGCCGGACTCGTCGGCGGTGTCACCGTGGCTCGCGGTGTCGGCCGCGCTGTCGGTCGGGTCGCCGGTCGGGTCGCCGGTCGGGTCGCCGGTCCCGTGGTCGCTCACGCCGCCGCCGTGCCCGCTCAGGTCGCTCTCTTTGTCCATGGCGCTATCGTCACCCACGCTGCAGGTCCCCAGTCACTGTGTTTGCTTGGGGCCGGCCGGTCCCAGGAGGATTCTACACCCCGGGCACCCGGCGGGGCAGAGTGCGCGGACTGGGTGAGCACGCGATGCCGCGTCGAGCAGGAACGAAACGCCAGGAGACGCCGAATATCTGTACTATGTGAAAGACGAAACTTTGTGCAAGGTGCAGGCTGGCAGAGGGATTCCGATTCCGGCTGACACCCGGTACTCATCGTGGACCGACGGCGTCCAAGACCTCGATCGGTGACCGCCCATGAAGCGGTTGCCATGACCCGCAGAGTGCAGTGAGAGACCGGAAGGGGTGGATGGTGTCGGAGCCTCAGAAAAGTTCGGAGCCGCGGGATGCAGCCCACTGGCGCTCGGCCCTGGAACCCGTGGGGCTGGACTACCCCGCCGTCGCGGTCAAGTTCACGGCGACGGAACCTGTGGACATGCCACGGCTGGACAAGAAGATCGCGCTGTGCGCGATGCTCAGGGAAGCGCAGGAGTCGGGGCCGTTCTATGCCTCCAAGGACGAGCACGGCTGTACGCCTGGTTCGTTCGTGCTCGGGCAGGTGGGGCACGATCCTGTGAGAGAAGCCGGTCGTATTGGTCCGGAGATCGGGGTCTACGAGAACACCGGGGCCAACAGGCGAATCTATGCGGAGATGACTCGGTTCCCCGAGGGCAGTGTTCCCTATACGCTCTTCGCGCCGCTGGAGCAGCTCGCCTTCGACCCGGATCTGCTCGTTATCACCGCGACACCCTCCCAGGCCGAGGTCATCGTGCGTGCCCACGGCTACAAGAGCGGCGCCGCCTGGGAGATGCGGGGCACCACGGTGATCGGCTGCTCGTGCCTGTACGCCCATCCCCACTTCACCGGTAAGATGAACATCCTGATCTCGGGTCTGCACCACGGCATGAGAGCGCGAAATCTGTTCCCTATGGGTTTGCTTCTCATGTCGATCCCGGCTCCGCTCATCCCGGAGGTCACTGAGAACCTCGCTCTGATGGCAGAGCGCAACCTCATCGACTTGCCCCAGTATCATTGGGGCAAGGACTATCACGAGAAATACATGCGCGAACTCGCTGAACGTCTAGCCCGGGAGGGAACCGGAGAAGGGAACTAGTAAGTAGATGACACAGACCGAGAAGGGGGACGGGGGAGAGCGGACGGTCTATCGGGGGCTGTGCTTCATCGGCATCCCCTCCGACACCAACAGCGTGCAGGTGGAGTGCAATGACGGCCGGATCGTGCGCATCCGGCCCCTCCGCTACGACTGGAAGTACCCGGACCTCAAACCGTGGGAGATGGAGGCCAGGGGCAAGACCTTGTCGCCTTCGATGAAATCCTTGATCCCGCCCCTCACCCTCGGCTACAAGAACCGGGTCTATTCTCCGAACAGGGTGCTCTATCCCCTCAAGCGGGTGGACTGGGACCCCAACGGCGCGCCCGGCTCCACCGGCCCCGGTGGCCGCAACACCCAGAACCGGGGCGTGAGCAAGTACGAGCGCATCTCGTGGGACGAGGCTCTCGATATCGTGGTGAGCGAGATCGGAAGGGTCAAAGAGCGGTACGGCATGGAGGCGGTCCTCTCCCAGTCCGACGGGCACGGCGAGACGGCCACCGTGCATGCCTCGCACGGGTGCAGCCGCAGGCTGCTCAGGCTCTTGGGGGGCTACACGCTGCAGACGCGCAACACCGACAGCTGGGAAGGCTGGTACTGGGGCGCCAAACACGTGTGGGGCTGCGAAAGCC
>JAFGIH010000570.1 GCA_016929985.1 Thermoleophilia bacterium
CTCGGTCGTGTCACCTGTCGATACGTTGGCCAGAGTGATGGCATCGACCAGCCCATCACCGGTAATGGACGTCACCACCGTGTCCCAGATAAACCGTATCTTCGGATTGCAGAAGGCCCGCTCCTGTATCACCTTGGTGGCCCGCAGTTCGTTTCTGCGATGGATGACGTTGACCTCTCGTCCGAACTTGGCGAGGTACAAGGCCTCTTCGACCGCGACGTCACCACCGCCCACCACGGAAATGACCTGGTCCTCGAAGAACGGCCCGTCGCACGTGGCACAGTAGGAGACACCCTTGCCAACGAACTCGTCCTCTCCCGCCACCCCGATCTTCCGGGGGCGAGCGCCCGTCGCGATGATGAGCGACCTGCAGAGGACCTCGCCGCTGCGAAGCACCACACGCTTTTCGGACGGGTCGTCATTCAACTCGATAGACAACGCGGTGTCTTGTGAGAAGTCCAATCCGAACCCTGCCGCCTGATCGGCCATTCTCTCCGCCAGTTCTTGCGCCGCGATAGGTTTGGAGAAACCGGGGTAGTTCTCGACGAATTCGTACGTCGTCATCTGCCCGCCGAGCGACTTTGCCTCGATCAGCAGGGTGTCCAGACGCGAACGGGCGGCATACAGACCTGCCGTTAGCCCGGCCGGACCACCGCCTAGAATGACTAGGTCACGACATGCTGAGGTCAATTCGCGGCCTCCATCACAAAGGGTCTGCCAGCGAAGCCAAGCATTTCTCCACGATGCTCCGCCGTATTGACTTTTCCGCGGCAGCGGAGACATTGGGGTCCCCCACCGGGCTTGTCACGCGGACTCCCTCGACCACACGACTCGTACCCATCATTCGGGCGGTGGGAGTGAGGGCGGTCACCAGCACAGCGGGGATTCCAACCTTTTCGATCTCTTTCTGAAGCACTGACCCGCAGCGCGTGCCCGTGCCTCAGGTCGCGGTCAGGATGACTCCCGATACCCCACCTCCAAGCAATTCCTGGGCAATGCCCTTACCGATGCTCGCGGAGCTGGTAAGCCCTGTGGCCACGCCGGTGGTCACGTAGTACCGAGGGTGCAGTCGGGCAAACACTCCCTGGCTCTCCATGTCCATGGCAACATCGACCGGCAGAAGCCGATGGGGATCCTCATTGATAGAACTGGTGTCGAAACCCCCGTGGACAGATTGGAAGCCCGCAGACCCGGCTGCCTCGAGGTCGGAGAGGGCGTAACTGCCGAAACGCGTCGCCCTCGAGCTCTCGATGCGGTCCGGGTTGGCGATAGGAACCAAGCCGCCTTCCGTTACCAGAGCGATAGTCGCGGCCCGCAAGTCCGCGATGGGGGGCGCAGGCGAGACGAGTTCCACCTGAGCCGGGGCAGGGATCTCCGTAGTGTACGGCTCGCCCTTCATCTTCCGGAGAAGGATATCGACCGCCCTTGCGCCGGCCGTCTTGTCGGATAGTACGTTGACTGCGACCTTGTGGGTGAAGCATCCCTCATCCGCCGGCCTAGTCACCTGGTAGCCCTCACACATCTTTCGGCCCAGCGCCAGCATTTTGGGCATCGCCCTGCCCATGTCCACGGCGCTGCCACCGGTCTGCACGATGTAGATCGAACGCCTGTACAGGTCCACGCCAGGATTCTCCTCGAACATGCCCGTCACTGCAGGCACATTCCGCTTGTCCTGCACCTGGGCGCACATCTCGCCACAGGCTATGCCGTATCGACCGGCGTTGAACGCGGGACCGGCAAGAAACAAGTCGAATTCGCGATCGGCAAGAAGCTCCAAGACTTCCGTCGCCGCCGCGCTGGGATTCGCGGTGAAGTAGTCGTCGCCGCAGACGACGGTTGAGACTACCGCTCCCCGCCCCTCCAGCAGCCGGTCCACAAGCAGGCCCGGTCCGACCGGGCCATCAACGATCGTTGGGCCGACTCCTGCCTTGTCTTCCCCGCCCAGCCCGGCAAAGAACTGATTGAGATAATGAACCACCCGTAACATGTCTATCGCCTCTCAGTCGTGAGGTGGGTGAGGCCCACTTGACTGATCCCGTTGGCCACGGCGAATATTGGGGCCACAACTGGGCGGTGAAGGTCGTCGCCGATCCCCGCCAGACGGTCGCCTCCCACCACGGTGTCAACCGCGGGCAGATCCAACATGGCCTCGATGTTCCCGACGCTCACCATCGCGTCGGCCGCATCTATGAAAGCGATCAACGGAGCGTCCCCGGTGCCGTCGACTTTCAGCCATTCGTTGTCGACCAGCAGCGTTCGAATGCCGGCCTTCTCGCACGCGTCGCAGCTTTCCATCAGGACCACGTCCGTGTGCCCCCCGGTCTCTTTCGTCATGATGACGCCCTCTGCCCCAAGCACGTGCTTGAGTAGATTGGCCGCCATCATCGCCGTCCGGCGCATGTCGGTGAGCGAGACGGGCTCGGGAGCTACCACCACCCCCCGGAAATCCAATTCCGTTCCGTGTCTCCGATACAACTCCATGACGACGGGGTTGTTGGTCAAGGCGTAGGTGAAGTTCTTGAATCCCGCCCCCACCTCGTAGTGCCCGCTCACCACCGCACCATCGATGACTTCGTTCGGATGTAGGACGGTCGGGTAGTATCGAATGGGGTTATCGCCGTAGATCAGGGGCTCTCTCAAATCGCCGACGCTATTGACGTGCATCAAATACGCTACTTTGGGAAGCGCGTCACCCCCGGACTCGGAGTCACACGCAGGGATGTCCAGATCGAGAACCTCCACGGAATCGGGCGGGATGCCGACCGTTGCCGCCGCAAGGTACACCGAAGCCTGCATGCTGGCCTTCTTCAGTGCCTTCGAGAATTCGATCGCGCCCATCTCGGGCCACGGATGACCGATAACACACAGGTTGTGGCTCTTGGCGAGAGGCGTCAATTCTGCGGCCGGGCCGATCATATCTACTAGACCGCCGATGAACTCCGGAGCACTCCCGATCTCGAGAACAACGGCGCCCCTCAGTACGTTGGTCAACCCAGTTCCCGCGGAAACCAGGGGGGAGAGAAGCCCGGGGAAGTACGTCTTGCTATCTACCTTCACTCTCGGCTCGAGCGCGTCCAGGATATTGCTGATCCTGGCGCTCGTGCCGGGAGAGACTATCTCTAGGTCTATTCCCTTCAGTTTCCTATCTCGGCTGAGCTCATGAAGCAGTTCGTTCCGATCGACGGTGAGCACGCCTTCTCTGAACGTTGTGGACGCGCCGAACTGCAGCTTAGAGACAGCGTAGTGCTGGAGCGAGAGTCTCATGTGTCTCTTTCGTTTCTCGACAGTAAGAAAACCGCCACACGATGCTAGCCGCCCGCGTCCGATATGTCAATATGTGAAATATTGATAGTTTGATGGCGTCGCCCGGAGGTTCCTCGATCACTGCCTTGTCGGGTGCACGAAACCGGTGCTTGGCGCACGTGACATGCTGTGACCGAATGGTTTATGTATCATTCTGCACAACACTGATAGTATGGGAGCATACTAGGCCCCGGGAGGCGGCTGCGGCGCCGGCAGCGGCGCCGCGCTACAGTACAGGTGGCGGATTCAATGGAGGAAAAGACTATGATGCTGGAAGGCAAGGTGGCGTTGATCACCGGTGGCGGGGCCGGGATCGGAGCCGCAATAGCGGAGCGCTTTGTGGTGGAGGGTGCACGGGTCTGCATCACCGGGCGCAGACAAGAGACGCTTGACCGGGTGGCGGGCTCTTTGCCGCCGGGGCGAGTCATCACGTGCGCCGGAGACGTGTCGAAGCTGGAGGACGCCAGACGGATGGTGGACGCAACCGTACAGTTTGGCGGCAAACTAGATGTCTTGGTGAACAATGCCGGCATCGACCCGGCCGGAACCGTTGTGGACCTCGATCCAGAGGTCTGGCACAAGGTCCTCGAGATCAACCTCACCGGACCTTTCTATACCATGAAGTTCGCGATCCCCCACATGATGGCCGGAGGGGGAGGATCGATCATCAACATCGCGTCGGTCGCTGCGGTGCGCTGCCTGCCCAACATGCTCCCGTACTCGGTCGCGAAGGCCGGCCTCCTTATGCTGACGAAGCAGGCCGCCCTGGACTACGGACCGGCCAACATACGCTGCAACGCGGTTCTACCTGGCGCCACACGCACCGAGATGCTGGAGAACTCGTTGAAGCCCATGGCTAAGGCAATGGGTGTGGACATCGACGGCGCCTTTGCGAAAATGACCTCGCCACTTCCTCTGCCTCGGGCCGCTTCACCGAGAGAGATGACCGGAATCTGCGTCTTCCTTGCCAGCGACGATTCGAGCTACATCACTGCGGAGGAGATCCGGGTGGACGGAGGCGCCGCCGTTGTCGATCCCGGCGGCGCGATGTGCAGCGACGCCGGCGTGGGTTGGGGAGTCTCATAGGCCGGACTGCAGCACCGCAGCCGTTTCATCGCAAGACATCGGAAGAGACCCCCGCCTGCCGTCAGGCAGGCGGGGGTCTCGTTGTTTTCGACGCTTCTACTCCTCCCAGACTTGGTGAAAGTCTTGGGCGACGACGAATCCGGTAGCCTTCGAAAGATCGAAGAACTCGTCGAGGTCGTCTTGGGGGACGTCGAAGACCACGTTGTGAGGGCTCAGCGGCTCGGTCCTCATCCATTCCGGAAGACCGTCCGCACCTTCACTCAGGCCTGCACGACGGTTGAAGTCCCTCTCCTGCAGCAGTACCTGTTTGCCGAGAGCCACGAAGTCATCCCGAGAGAAGTCGATTCCATGTAGGGCCCCTACGGCCGAGGCAATGATCTCGAGCTGCCGTTCCGTCCGGTCAAGAAAGGTGAAATGGCAGAGTCCGGTCGTATCCAGCGCGCACTGGATCACCTGGGCCCACCGTGATCGGTCTACCTGGTGCGCCGGGTTGAGCCTGTCCTCACTGACCGCCCCCGCGGTATGGTCGGCACCCTGAGGGCTGGTGGCGTACGTCACTGCCCAGCCTTTAGAAGCACGGGCCGCGTGTGCAGGGATCGCCTGGTTCTTCACAGCCGGAACCCGGCTGATTCCGAAGGCCTTCGCCGTCATCGCAACGCCGTTGCCCAGGATTCGCCCAAGCGGGGTTCCCTGGGCGATCTCTTCCATCAGGGCCTCGACCCGCTCGAAGTCGCCGAACTCGTAAAGTCCGACATCGTTTAATACGCCGATGGCCGCGCCGGTATCGATAGTGTCCAGCCCAAAGTCGTCACAGAAGCGATCGACCTTCGCCACATCCTCCCACCGCTCCAGTCCGAGGTTCGACCCACAGAGACTGATGGTCTCGAATTCCAGGCTGGCCGTTAGATAGCGACCGTCGCGATCGTGCACCACGTTAGAGCAGGCGACGGCACATCCCGGCATGCAACGGTGTCCCCGCGCGCCTCCGTGCTCTTTCTCCCATTCACCGGCGGCGTCGGCGTCGATACCCTTTATTGCGTGGAAGCTGCCTGAGCGATGGTTGTGCGTGACCAGGGCCCCATTGTCGTGTTCCCATCCCACAAAAAAGGCAGTCCCTAGTTGATGGACGATGTCAACCAGAGGGTAGTCGCGCAGTTCTTGGGACAGATCCTTGACTGCGCGCTTGAAGAGCTCGGGGTCGGTTGCCCGTCGCCAGGTGGTGCCGGAGTCGTCGATGACGATCGCCTTCAACCGCTTCGAGCCCATGAGCGCACCCAACCCTCCACGAGCCGCATGCCGGGCAGGCCTGCCCTCCATGTCGCTACAAGCGATGGATGCGGTCGAGTACAGCCTCTCGCCTGCCGGTCCCACCGTCATGGTGGTGACGTCAGCGCCGAAACGGTCGCGCAGTCTCTCCGCAGCTTCATAGTTGCGAAGGCCTACCAGATCCCCGGCCGGCTCGAGTGATGGACCCTTCGCGTCGATCTTGAGCACCTGCCAGTCGGCAGCCTTCCCATGTACGACAATCGAACGCACACCCAGACGGCCGAGCTTGTGGCCCGCCGGCCCGCCGGCGTTGGCCTCTTTCACGCCGCCGGTCAGCGGGCTCTTGCCGCCTACCGAGAGTCGCCCGGAACTGGGCGCCGAAGTCCCGCCAAACAGCCCAGGGCTCACGATGAGCACATTGTCCTCTGAGAGGGGGTGGATCCGCGGCGACACATGTTCGGTCAGGTACCAGTCGATAAACGCCCTACCGGCGAGCAAGCTACCAGCGGGAACCGGCTGCGAGGACGTCCCCCCTCGAGTCAAGTCTATTCTGATGTCGTTCAATGCCGAACCTCCTTATGTGAGTGAGCCGTTTGAGACTGCCGACGGCGTCAACGGCGAAATGGGCTGCTGGGATTGATGACTTCGGCTCACTGCTCCGCTCGGCCGAGGTAAAGTTCGTTGAGTCTCGGATCGTTGCGCAGCTCCGCGGCTTCGCCGGCCAGCGCCACCTTGCCGGTGACCAGGACCACGGCTCGGTCGGCGATGGTAAGAGCCATGTTGGCGTTCTGCTCGACCATGACCAGAGTCAGACCTCTGTCGTTGAGCGCGCGCAGGGCCTCGAAGATCGTCTCGACCACGATCGGCGCCAGCCCCATGGAGGGCTCGTCGAGCAGCAGGACGCGAGGGCGCCCCATGAGCGCGCGGCCGATGGCCAGCATCTGTTGCTCTCCTCCCGAAAGAGACCCTGCACTCTGCTCGCTTCGCTCCTGCAGTCTCGGAAAGAGATCAAAGACCTTCTGCAATTCGTCGGTGAAGGCCTTGCCGCGGTAGCGACGGCCGGCCCCCAGCAGAAGGTTGTCGTATACAGACAGCGTGGGAAAGACGTGCCGGCCCTCGAGGACCTGGCAGACTCCCAGGTCTACGATCTGCGGCGTCGACAGGCGAGAGATGTCCCGCCCACCGAACAGCACCTGCCCCGAGCGAGAGCGAGTCGATCCACACACTGAGCGCAGAAGCGTGCTCTTGCCCGCCCCGTTGGCGCCGAGTATGGCGACGCATTCACCCTCGTCCACATGAAAGCTCACATCCCGGAGGGCCGCGATGGAACCGTAGGAAGTCGAGAGATTACGGATCTCGAGGAGATGTCCCTCGGCCGGCGCGGATTCCAGTGACACCACGCGTTCGAGGTGGGCAACGCGTGGAACGTGCTCCTCCTCGTTGCTTGCCCCGAGATAGGCCTCGACTACCTGTGGATGGCATTGCACGTGTTCCGGATCGCCGGCGCAGATAAGCCCGCCGTGATCGAGGACCACCACGTAGTCGGAGATGCCCATCACGAGGTGCATATCGTGCTCGACCAGCAGGATCTGGATGCCAAGGTCTCTGATGGCCATGATCTTCTCGCGAAGGACGCCACGCTCCATGTCGTTCATTCCCGCCGCGGGCTCGTCCAACAGAAGAAGCGTGGGCTCGGTGGCAAGTGCGCGCGCGATTTCCACCAGGCGTTGCTGGCCGTAGGGCAGATTCCCGACCATTTCGTCGGCCTTGTCCGCTATGTCGAGAACATGGAGGAGGTCGAGGCAGTACCTACGCGACTCGCGTTCCTCGCGCCTCTGTGATGGCAGCCGCAAACCGGCTGTCAAGAAATGACTCTTCTCATGTCGGTGTCGGCCCACCATCACGTTGTCGAGAACGGACATGTTGCTGAAGACCCTGAGGTTCTGGAACGTCCGTGCGAGGCCAAGCCGCGCGACATCCGCAGGAGCAAGCCGGGTCAGATCCTTGCCCTTGTACCAGACGTGCCCAG
>JAFGIH010000571.1 GCA_016929985.1 Thermoleophilia bacterium
TCCGGGTTGAAGCGCATGTTGAGCACCGCCCCGCCGCTGGCCCTGGCCAGATCGAGTTTGGACACCGACCTCATGGTCGATGTGGACCCCGATACGTTGCGGCCCTGATATGGGGAGATGCCGCCCTCAGAGAGGGGCATGCCGGCCTTGCGTCCGTCGGGCAGAGCCCCGACCGCTTTGCCGAAGGGGATATTCGACACGATGGCCCCGGCCGCGATGGTGAGCCTGCTGCCGCCCCAGACCGTGTACTTCGAGACCACCTCGTCGAGGTGCAGCAGCGCCTTGTTGACCATCATGTCGGGGTAATCGTCGTCGTTGCCGTACTTGGGCACCTGCTTGATGAGGTGGAGCAGCTCTTCCTCTCCCTCGAAGTCCCTGTCCAGCGCTTCACACAGCCGGGCCATCGAGACCCTCTTCTCGTCGAAGACCAGCCTCTTGATGACTGCCAGAGAATCTCCCACGTTGGGTATGCCGCAGACCCAGAATCCCATGGTGGAATACGGGTTGGTTCCTCCGGCGGTCATGTCGACCCCCTTCTCTATGCAGCTCGGAAAGAGCGCCGACTGGAACGGGGTGGGCGCCGATTCGGCAAAAAGTTGCCTCAGGGGATTCAGCTGGATGACCGCGTTCCGCACCAGCGCCTCGACCTGCTTCGAATAGGCGGCCCACAGATCGTCGAAGGTCTCGAATTCCGCGGGATCGCCGGTCCGCGGACCGATCTGGTCGCCCTCCATTCTCGAGACGCCGTTGTTGAGCGCCAACTCGAGCATGAACGGAAGGTTGAGGAAGTCGGCGCCGGGGTCGAACGACCGTCCGGGTATGGTGCGGATGAAGCAGCCGGCGATGCCGTACTCCCGGGAGTCGTTGAGAGGCTTGCCGTCCTTCATCAGCTGCTGCACGATAGTCTCATCGCTGACAAACTTGATCTTGCCGCGCACCAACTTGGCCGTCTCGCAGGCCTTCACCACGAACGAGTCCGGTTCGTTCACGTGGATGCGTACGGCGAGGTCCTCCTGGAGCTGCACGTGCTGCTCGGCCTCGAGGAAGAGGTACGAAAGATCGTTGACGGCACTGTTGCCGTCGCGGTCGATACCTCCGATGGTCACCACGGAGAGGGGGATCTGGCCACTCCCATCCTGAGTGCCGTTGCGGAAGGGCATGACCAGCTCGTTGAGCTTGACATAGAAGAGGGCGACAAGCTCAAGGGCCTCCTCGCGCGTGATCCTGCCCTCCTCGAGGTCGCGCTCGTAGAACGGGTACAGGTACTGGTCCATCCGTCCGAAGGCGATGCCCGGCCCCCAACCCTCCAGCATGAGCGCCAGGTAGGTGAACCACACCGCCTGAAGCGCCTCCCAGAAGCTCGACGGGGGTTGATCGGACACCCTCTGGCAGTTCACCGCCATGGTCTGCAGCTCCGCCTTCCTCTGAGGATCGGCCTCTGCGGCGGCCATCTGCCGGGCCAGGTCCGCGTAGCGGCCCGCATAGGCGACGAGTGCGTCGAGAGTGATGTTCACCGCCTCGTAGAAGTGAGCAGTATTGAAGTCGTTGGGATCGGTCGGATCCAACCCGGCAAGCTTCGCTTCCACCCGTTTCTTGATACCGCCGAAACCCTTGTTCAGCACCTCTTCGTAGCCCGGGCAGCAGTGGGCCAGATGGATGCCCACATGAGGACTGGCCCCGCCACTTGCCCACGTGCGGAAGTTCAGCTTCTGATGATCCTGAGGTACGACCGCCATCCACTTGTCGTAGATCGACTTGCCTCTCCAGTACTCGAAGATCTGCCTGGCCCGCTCTTTCTCATCCTCTGTGAGAGGCTGGAAGCGCTCATACTGACGGGTCGACAGAGTATCGAGTTCTTCCATGCACCATTGCCACTGGACCTCGGGAAGCATGGGACCGGCAACCCGCTTGCTGGTCGCCGCCCCCACCAGCAGATCGCCGTCCTCGATGCGGATGGTCATCTTCCCGAGGATATTGGCCAGAGCTTTGGCCCTCCGTATGACGGCGGGCTGGCCCTCGGTCTCCATGTACGACTCGGTGAGGTAGAGGGCCCTCTCGATGCACATGTGCGGCGCGATGCGCACCTCGGTCCTCAGCTTCCTGACTCTATCCTGCCTCTGCGGGATCTCCACCTGGGTTTCCATCGGCACCTCCAAGCAGCCTCTGCGTGGCGCTGTAATCTATTATACAAACACTTACTATAATCGTATAGTGCTTGCGTCGTCGTTGTCGATCGGACACGGCGGCCAAGCGTCTTTCAGTCGAGCGAGTCGCGCGGATCTTCACCTCCGGTTTCCATCTGAGGCGCCGGCGCCGCCAGTGGCTCTCCGGCTCTCAACCGATCCAAACGAACTACTTCGCCAGGACCCGTTCGCGCGCCAGCCGGTCGAGGTAGACCTCGAGCTTCGAAGGGTCACTGGCAACGCTCTTCAGGAGCCGTACGAGAGGATCATCACGATCGCCTGGAGCACTACGCCCCAGCCCCAAGATGTACGATGGGATGCTCTCGGCCGAATACGCCGAGTACAGATCCCAGACGAACTGGCGCGAGTCGACATCCACGCGGATCGCGCCCTGCGCCTTGCCCACTTCCGCCAGGCGGATATGAGCGTCGAGCCGCATCGCCTCTCCCAGGAGCATGCGCTCCCGCAGGGCCGGTGAAAGCGGCCCTGCCAGAAGTTGGAGCTTGAGACGCAGAGTGCGCCCGAGCTCCGAACCAGTTCTGTAGAGCGAGCTCATCCGCAAGAAATGCTCGATGACATCTTCAGCGGTCGAGGTGTCGGATATCTTCGCGTGATCTTCTTCATAGAGGAGATCGACGGCAGCGCGCAGCATCATGTCGCGGTTCTCATAATGCATGTAGAGCGCGGGCTCGGAAACCCCCACATGGGCTGCGATCTTCGCGGTCGTGACACCCTGAAAACCATGGGTCTCGGCCAGCGTCAGCATGGCCTCTGCGATCTGGCGCCTGCGTTCTGAGCCCGTGAGGCGTGTCGTGCGCTTGCGGGTAGTGCTTGCCGGCATACGAACCCTTCTCCAAGACCAAAAAGCATTGAAGTCGCGTTTGTCATATTAGTGAGTCTAAATTATTACACACCACATTCCTTTGTCAACAAGGTAATGTGTCCCCGCAGTATTATTAGTCTTCGTTAATATATGGACACGCTTATCACGCTTCTCCCTCGCGCTGAGACTCTTTGTCCACTGATCACCTCTCCCGTCGACCCCCACTCGACGATGCTCGGGGGGCAGACGCGGGATCCGCGTGCTAAGCTATTTAGCAAACGTAGGCAACTATCGGAGGCGATGGTGAGCGCCGAGGACCGGAGAGAACAACAGCTCAGGCGCGTGGACGCCGCCCTGCTCAGAGTGGCGGAGTCGAGCGTGCGCGGACGAGAGCTGGCCCTGGACGACCTCAAGTGGCAGACGCGAGTCGAACTCTCTCACGCCTCCCTCCCAGTACTCAGCCGACTCAACGAGCAGCCCATGCGGCTGACCGAGCTTGCCTCCGCGTTGCGTGTCAGCGGGCCGGCAGTATCTAGACAAGTCCAGTTGCTGCAGGAGAAGGGCCTCGTCGAACGCATGCATGACGAGAGCGACGGACGTGCCACCATAGTCAGGCTGAGCTCTAAAGGCGTCGAGGCGGTGACCAAGGCCGCCAACACCAGAAGAGCGCTTCTACGGCAGGTCCTCGCCGACTGGACCGACGAGTACATCGAGCAGGCGGCCCCTGTCCTCGAGCGGCTGGCGGGCGAACTGGCCAAGTGGGACCATCGCTGACCTACTGACGCAACGCCGGCCCGCCTGCCCCAGAGGGCCGCGACGGACCGGCGTCGAAAGAGCCCCGCGCGCGCGGGAATCACAGGGCCCCTACGGGCCAATCATGTAGAGCAGGTTCTCCCGGAGTAGATCGTGCGTGGGCCGTTCAAGGATAAACGAGCCGAGCATGTCCCTGTTGGGTTCGATGAACGGGTACTGGTCATACGTCGCCCACGACGGTCTGGTGTAGGCAGGCGGCTGTTCCAAGACCGCCTTGTGCCAGGCAGCGTAGTTGGGGTACCAGAGCTCCGAGACGCGGTGCCAGAGCGACTCGCCCGGCCAGTCCATGGTGCGGTAACTGAAGAAGCGGATCAGGCCCTCCTGCTTCATCACCTCTGGAGCGTGTACGTTCACGTACCAGTCATCGCCCTCGTCTCTGGACACTCCCTGCGGGTACTTGAAGCAGGTGATCCAGCGCAGGATGCTGGTCTCCCAGGGATTCAGATCGCCGCCCATGAAGTCCTCGGTGGGTGCAAAGGGCGTGTAGCAGAAGGTCGACTCCGTCTTCGGCCGTTCCTCGGCGGGCGTACCGGCTTTGGCGTAGGCCTCACCGGGAGTCTGGGTCTTCTTCATCCACGCGTTCGGGATCATCCCCACCATGCCCCACTGCGTCTGAGGGGTCGGGGGATAGTCGTTGTACACGTGCATGGTGACCCCGCTGGTGTATGAACCCACGCGGACCACGTCGGGGACCAGGTCGGCCGGTGGCATGACCGACTGATACCGCACGTAACGCGCCAGCCAGGGCCCCAACCAGCTCTGGCTCTCGGCCGCGTGTTCCCGCAAGAGCCAGCGGTGCCAGTACGGCAGGTCCTCCACAGTCATCCCGCCGATGATGATCATCTTGAACGTCGGCATATGGCCGCTTCCTTTCCCAGAGTTGCTCGCCTATACGGTGCACCGCAGCACGTATATGCCGTCGTGGAACGTATCGATGAAGATGTTGCCCCGTTTGTCGACCACGATGTCTTCGGTGGTTGCGATCATCGGTCCGGGTGGCTGCTGGAAGAGATCGAAATGCGGATCCTTTGGGTCCATCGGTTCGCCGAACAGCCACTTCTTGGGGTTGGGCGGGATGTAGTAGGCGATCTCCTTGGGGACGAAACGGTCGCTGATGTCGTACACCCGCAGACCGGCGTGGAAGTAGCAGCAGTACAGACGGTCGTTCCGGTCTTCCAGGGCCGGGTTGTCGTGCGGCTCGTGGATGTTGTGCGGGCCGAAGGGGCCGGCGAAACCGCCGATCTCGTTGAAGTTCTTGTACGGAAAGCCTTCGGGGACCTCCGGGTACGGGAACACGGCGATCAGCGTGGGATCGCTGGGATCGGACACGTCGACCATGCCGATGAAGTTGGCCGGCTGGGCCCCGCCCTGCACGATCTCGGGCGTGAAGAGCGGAAAACGCTCGCCTTCGCTGGTCATAATGGCAAGCGGGCGCTGAGACAGAGGCATGGTGGTGTGACACCGAGCCCCGCTGTTCTTGCCTGAGAACGGCGGTTGATGTCGCAGGTTGCCCACCAGCTTGGGAAGCGTGATGTCGGAGATGTCCAATATCACCATCCCGGCGCCGCTGTAGCTCAGGTAGGCGAGGTCGCCCTTCACGTAGGGCGCGCCGTGCAGCGCCGGCAAGTCCATCATCTCGAACAGGGTCGGCATCTGCTTGGGGGGCATGCATCCTGCCGTCCACTGAGTCGGCCACCACCAACGACCAACTTCGACCGGGTTCGCCGGGTCCGCGATGTCAACGATACGGTAGATGTTGCCGGCGAAACCCTTACAGCCCGCAGAAAGGTGGACATAGCGGCCGCCGTTGTAGAAGAAGCGATGCACGCCGCCGTTCGCCCCGGTGGACCACTTGCCGAGCAGCCTTGGATCCTCGGGATCGGTCTTCACATCCCAGATGTAAATCCCCCGGTACTCCGGACCCGGCTTGAAGCCTCCGTCCATGGCCGTGACCATGATGCCGTCGCCCACCTGGATCTTCGGACAGCCCTGTGTGGGAACGTCGGCGTCTATGAACCGGATGTAGCGGGGATGGGCCGGGTCGCTGACCTCGAGAACGGCCCAACCGGCCGCCCGGTAGGAAGCGCAGTAGAGGTAGTAGCGGCCTCCGACCTCCTGCATGGCCATCTGAAAGGCCGGCTTGCCGACCAGATCATGATACCCGACGAACTCCAGGTTCTTAGCGTAGCCTTCGCTCATTTCGCACTTCTCTCGGGCCCGATGATCTTGCCGTAGGCGTTGTATTCCTTGATCTTCTCCTGGACCTCAGGCAGGGCGAGCTGTTCGCTCTCCTCGCGGAAATGCGCCATGATCCACTCTATGTGGTAGCGCTCCTTGGCAGTGGAGAAGCGCGGTTCCTTTACGTCGTCCTGGTCCCAGGCGATCGAATACCCGCCGTCTTTCACCGAGACCTTGCCGTGCACCTCGCATACCGGGCACATGATGTCCGGGAAGTCCTTTTCGACATAGAGGATGTTGCA
>JAFGIH010000572.1 GCA_016929985.1 Thermoleophilia bacterium
CTGGTGTCGATGGAGTCGGTGGAGGCCGGTTGGCCTGAGGCGGCGGACCTCGACGACGCCACCGCGGACCGAGCGGGCACCGACGCCACCGCGGACCAGGCCGCGTCGGCCGCCGCGGAGGTTGCGGCTCTGCGCGCACGAGTCGCCGAACTGGGGCGGAGGCTCGAGGGCCGCGAACCATGAGGTTCTTCGACGCCCACTGCGACACCATCGGCAAGGTCTGGGAGGGAAAGGCGGACTTCAGCCGCGCCGGCGCCCGCACAGACGCTGACGGGGGATCCGGGTATCAGCCGGGTGGGGATGCCCTGCACATCACCCTGCCGGGGCTGCGGACAGCCGGGGTGCGCGCCCAGGTCTTCGCCGCCTGGGCATGGACAGACAAGTACAAGGGCCAGGAGTTCGAGGCCGGCATGGGTAAGGTGGAGGCGGTCCGGCTGCTGTGCGAGCGATACCCGGACGACCTGTTCCCAGCCCTGACAGGCGCCGAGGTTGCGGCGGCCTGCGAGGCCGCCGCCCAGGCGCCGATCGCCGCCATCGCCAGCCTGGAGGGCGCCGATCCCCTGGTGGGGGAGGTCGACAACCTGGCAGTCTTCTTCCAGGCGGGCGTGCGGCTCATCACGTTCGCATGGCACGATAATCCCTTCTGCGGCTCCACGTACGGCGACGGGTCCGGGCTGACGGCCAAGGGAGTCGAACTGGTGGAGGCGTGCGAAGACGCCCGCGTGCTGATCGACGTGTCCCACGCCTCCGACCTTGCCTTCGCGGACATCTGCCGCGCGGCCACCCGGCCCTTCGTCGCCAGCCACAGCAACTGTCGGTCACTCTGCCCCAGCCCCCGCAATCTCACCGACGAGATGATCCGCGAGGTCGCGGAGCGAGGAGGCGTCGTGGGCATCACCCTCGCCCCGGGATTCCTCTCCGCGGACTACTACCACCAGACCAAGGCCATCAACGACGAGTTCTGGCGTTCTGTGTCGGGAGGGGTCGCCTCCGTCGACGAGGCGGGCAAGAAGTCCGCCGAGGCGGAGGCGCTCATCGCCCGTCCGCCACTGGATGTGATCGTCGACCACGTCCGCCACGCCGTCAATATCGGCGGCGAAGACGCCGTGGGCTTGGGCGGCGACCTGGACGGTGTGGACGCGCTGCCCGCCGGCCTGGATGGCGTAGACGGCTACCCGCGCATCGCGGAGTTGCTGAGCGCGTCCGGGTTGACCCCGGCTCAGGTGGAGAAGGTATGCTTCCGCAATATGGCCAGATTGTTTCGTGAGACTCTGCCCTGAACGACCGAACGAAGGAGAGTAGACCAGCGCCATGGCACCACAGGTGAACGATCAAACGCCGAAAAAGACCCCGACCACTGCGGCCGTCTGCGGGCTCTGCTGCGACGCCTGCAGCGTCTTCATCGGCAGCCACGAAGACCCCAAGAGGCTCGAGATGTTCGCCGGAAGTATGGGCTGGAAGCTCGAGGAATCGTATTGCGACGGCTGCCGCTCGGACAGGCGCACGCCCTACTGCCAGGCCTGCGAACTGTACAAATGCGCCGAGCGGCGCGGGTACGCCTTCTGCAGTGAGTGCGAGGACTACCCGTGCGCGGAGCTTCGGGCCTTCCAAGAGGAGAGGCCGCACCGTATCGAGCTTTTCGAAAGTCTGGCCCGCATCGGCGAGATAGGCGCCGAAGCCTGGCTGGCGGAGGTCAAGCAGCGCTATGCCTGCCCCTCCTGCGGCACGCTCAATTCAGCGTACGACCTCAGGTGCCGCACATGCGGCCGCGAACCGGGCAGTGCATACGCGGAGGCGCATTGGGACGCCATCCTCGCAGCTCTGACCCCCCGCTGACGCGGGCTGGGGCGGCTCTGGCGGCGGGTTGAGGGGGCGCCCCGCCTACCCGGTCTCGCGCCACGGCGTTGGAGGCGTGCTCCACACCGGGGTCTCACGCAGCACCAGCCGCCGCAGCCGGCCGAAGAAACGCCGCTCTCCGTACCCGATGATGACGGCCGCCCCCAGGATGATCAGCAGCTTCTGCACGAACGGCATGGGCGTCCAGTGGTAGGCGATACGCTGCTTGATGATAGTCCCGATGGGAAACTTATCCGGGAGGCTCCCCAGCCAGCCCTCCCCTTCGTCACTGACGAACGAGGTGGCCGGGTCTTCCAGCGCAGTGACGTTCTTGCCCGGATAGTCCACCCATACGTGGTCGAAGGAATAGAGCAGGGTGTAGGGCATGCCTTTGGCTTCCAGGATACTGGCCATGAGTACCGTCTGGGCCTGGCAGTCGCCGGCTTGGTCTTCGATGACCTCCTCGACGGTGGGGAAGTACCACGGTAGGCCGTACACGATCCAAGCGGATTTCCAGGGCGCGTACTGCTTGACGTGATCTTCGATGACCTTGTAGTCGTCGGGGAGCGAGGCCGCCATCTCGGCAGCGACCGCGGCATCGACGGGCGGGTTCTTGAGACGGGCGATGGAATTGAAGAAAGGACGTGGGTCGGGGTAGACCACCGCCCCGACCCACGCAGCGACCAGCACGATCACGAGACAGTGCCGGGCGACCTTCTTCAATGGCGCTCCGTTCGCTAGGCTACTCTCGAGCTCAGACTTCCGGACCGTACGCGCTCAGCGCCACCGTGTCGGACACCACGTAGTCCATGTCCGTACAGGCGGCGATGTCGTCCACAGTATACCCGCGGGCCACTTCTTCAAGCACAAAACCCTTGTCCGGGTAACGCCTGAAAAGCGCCCGTTCGGTGATTATGACGTCGGCCTCGGCGGCCCCCGTGAGCGGGTAGGTGCACTTCTTGACCAGCTTGGTGGCGCCGTCCTTGGAGCAGTGCTCGGTGACCACGTTGACCACCTTGGCGCCTGCCAGGAGGTCCATGGCCCCGCCCATGCCGGCCACCAGCTTACCGGGGATCTCGTAGCTGGCGATGTTGCCGTCGCCGTCCACCTGCAGCGTGCCGAGGAAGGTCATGTCCACATGGCCACCCCTGATCATGCCGAACGACGTTGCGGAGTCGAAGTAGCTGCCCCCGGCCTCCAGGGTGATGGGCGCCCCGCCGGCGTTCGCGCGGTCGGGATCGGCGCACAGCGGCTCCGGCGCCGGGCCCACGCCCACGGCCCCGTTCTCGGTGTGGATAACGACGTCCACTCCAGGCGGCAGATGGTTGGCAACCAACGTGGGAACGCCGATGCCTAGGTTGATGACCTGGCCGTCCGTCAGTTCGGCAGCGGCCCGTTGGGCGATGATGTTCTTGATGTCAGACACTTCTTGTCTCTCCTTGGCGAATAGACTGATCAGCAGGCGGAGAGCGACGAACCGCGATAGAACAGGTCGGCTCTCGCCACGGCCTTCACGTAGAGGCCGGGGGTCTGTACGCTCTCCGGAGCTATCTCGCCCGGGCTGTAGAGGTATTCCACCTCCGCGATGGTGTAGTCGGCGCACATGGCGCAGACCGGGTTGTAGTTGCTGGCGGTGCCGCGATACCTGAGATTCCCCCAGGTGTCTCCGTCGTGGGCGCGCACCAGGGCGACGTCGGCACGGAGCGCTTTCTCGAGCAGATAGGTCTTACTGTCGATCTCGATGTGCTGCTTGCCCTCCGCGACCACCGTTCCGAGGCCGGTGGGGGTGAGAAAGCCACCCAGTCCGGCGCCGCCGGAGCGCATCTGTTCGGCCAAGGTGCCCTGCGGGACGAGCTGCACCTCGAGCTCGCCGGCATGGAAGGCCTTGACCACGTCGGGCGTGGTGCCGATGTGGCTCGCGATGAGCTTGCGCACCTTGCCAAGCTTGACCAGCTCCACAATGCCGCGGTCCCGGAAGCCCCCGGTGCACGAGATGATGGTGAGGTCCTTGACGTCGGTCTCTTTCAACCCATGGATCAGGGTAAGCGGATCACCTTGCGACAAGAAACCGCCGATGGCGACCGTCATCCCCGATTGGATGTGAGACATAGCCTCTTCGAGGCTTACCACTTTGTTCTTGGGCATAGCCCTCTCCTTGCCCCCCGATCGCTCTTGATACGCCTGACCGGGCGCAGGGCACCCTGGGCACCCCCAACAACTGGAGCTATTGTATACCCGTTAGACCTCTATCGTCTTGAGGTCGGGGCTGACGATCAGTTTCGGCTCGGTGACCTTCTGCACGTCCTCGGCGGTGAGCCCTGGAGCTACTTCGCGCAGCAGAAGGCCCTCTGGCGTGACCTGCATGACCGCCAGATCGGAGACGACCAGGTTGACGCACTTTCTGCCGGTGAGGGGCAGAGTGCACTCGGTGAGGATCTTCGGCGTGCCGTCCTTGGCGCAGTGATCCATCATGATGATGACGTGCTTGGCGCCCACCACTATGTCGCCGGCTCCGCCCATGCCTTTGATCATCTTGCCGGGGATCATCCAGTTGGCCAGGTCGCCCTTCTCGGAGACCTGCATGCCGCCCAACA
>JAFGIH010000573.1 GCA_016929985.1 Thermoleophilia bacterium
ACCGCCTTGAACGCGTACCCTGAAAGAACGCATCTGATCCTGGGAGGACGCGACAAGGCTTCCGACTATCGGCCTGTCGCACGCGCCTGTGCCCGAGGATGCAAGGCGGTCTATCTCATCGGTGAAGCCACACCTCTCATCGAAGAGGCGTTCGCGGAGGTCCGTGAGCGGGAGGGGGTCGCGGGGGTCCCTGAGCCTCAGGTGCACGACGATCTGCAGACCGCGGTGGAAGCCGCCGCAAGGGCCGCCGTTCCCGGTGACGTCGTCCTACTCGCTCCCGCCTGCGCCAGCTTCGACCAGTATTCGAGCTTTGAAGAACGAGGAGAGCATTTTCGCGCCTTGGTCGATCTGCTGGCTGAGAGGGCATCATGAGCCACACGGCTGTGCGGGGGGCCGGCATACGGTCACGGCGGGTCGCGACCCCTTCTTGGGAGTGGGACGGCAGCACCGGCGTCACCCTGAAGCAGGCTGCTCCGGCCGCCTATCGTCTGGTGTGGTTGTCGATGTTGTTGCTCCTGGCCGGCGGTCTGTGTACGGTGCTCTCGGTTTCGGTCGCGGAAGGGCTCACGGGTGGTGATAGGTATGAGTACTTTCGTCCGCAGGCTATAGCGGCTGCCATCGGGCTTGTCCTGCTGGTCGGCATCTCCAGGCTGGACTACCGCAGGTTGCGGGCCTTCTCCATGTTCTTTCTGGGTCTGATCGCGCTCTTTCTGGTGCTTGTTCACGTTCCTCAGTTCGGAGCCAGCGAGGGCGGCTCGGCCAGCTGGTTCGTGCTGGGCCCTCTCAATTTCCAACCCTCTGAGTTCGCCAAGCTGGCCGTGGTCATGGCCGGAGCGCATCTACTCTCCATGCGCAAGGTCCGTCCCGGCGATTTTGCGTCGTACATGCTGCCCTTCGGACTGATAGGCCTGGGGGCATGCGGCATGGTGGTCCTCGAGGGAGATCTTGGCACGGCCGTCATCATGGCCGGGCTCGTGCTCGGCCTGCTCTGGCTCGCCGGCATGAAGGGCGGGCAGTGGTTGCTCGTGGCCGGGACGATGACCGCGGCCGCGGCCGGGCTCATATTCTCGAACGCCGAGCGGATGAGCCGCATCTTCTCTTTCATCGATCCGTCGGCCGATCCTCAAGGCTCGAGTTACCAGCTCTGGCAGTCGCTGATGGCTCTGGGTCGCGGGGGTTGGTTCGGTGTCGGCCCGGGAGAGAGCGTTCAGAAGTATCAGTACCTTCCCAAAGCACACACCGACATGATCTACAGCATCCTCGGTGAGGAGTTCGGGCTCCTGGGCGCCGGGTTGGTGCTCCTGTTGTTCGGCGTGTTCGCGATGTCGTGTTGGAGGCTGGCCAGACAGTGCGCCGATCCCATGGGCAAGTACCTCATCGCCGGGTGCGGTATGCTCGTCACGCTGCAGGCGGTCGTCAACATCGGCGGGGTCATCGGGGCGCTTCCGCTGACAGGGGTGCCTCTACCCTTCATCAGCTACGGCCGCAGTAGCCTGCTTGCGATGTTGATGGCGGTCGGTCTGATCCTGGCCGTTGCAAGGCGAGCCACGATCGGGCCGGCGCCTGCTCGGGCAGCGAGGTACGACAATGCCAAGTACGACAATGTCACGCGTATTGATCGCCGGCGGCGGGACGGCGGGCCACGTGGTGCCCGCCCTGGCGTTAGCTGACGTCCTTTCGAGCCGGGGCTGCCGGGTAGCCTTCTGTGGCACAGGGCGGGGCATGGAGAAAGACCTGGTCCCGCGGGCCGGATACTCTTTCTCTGCCGTCCGCATCCGTGGATTCACCCGCAGGCTCGGGCTCTCTACTCTGCAGACTCTCGCGTCGATCCCCGTGGCGGGGGTAGACGCCTGGAGGGTGCTCCGCGAGGTCCGTCCGGATTGCGTGGTAGGTGTGGGAGCTTACGCCTCCGGGCCGGTGGTGGCTGAGGCGGCCGTGCGCGGCACCCCCACGGTGGCCGTAGAGATGGATTCGCACATGGGGTGGACCAACAACATACTCAGCCGTCTAGTCGACAAAGTGTGTCTGTCTTTTCCCGATGCGGGGCGGACCGGCGCCAAGTATGTTTACACGGGCCGCCCGCTGCGCCCTGCGCTGCTCTCCGCCACGTGGGATGAGGGGTCAGCCCGCTTCGACCTCGACAAAGACCGGCAGGTGCTGCTGGTCTTTGGCGGCAGCCTAGGGGCGCACACGCTGAACCAGGCCACGGTGGGCGCCTTCGCGGGTATCCAGACCCCGTTTCAGATACTTCACGTGACCGGCGAGCGAGAGTACGCCGAGGTGGCGGCTGCGCTCGAGCGGCCGGGGGCGAACCCGTCCTATCAGGCGTTCGCCTTTCTGGACGATTTCCCCCTGGCGTTGGCGGCGGCGGACGCGGTGGTCTCCCGGGCGGGAGGATCGGTGGCCGAGATACTGGCGAGAGGGCTCCCGTCTCTGCTGGTACCGTATCCCTTGGCCACCGGCGATCATCAGACCGTCAATGCCCGCGCGGTCAGAGATGCTGGGGCCGCGTTGTTGGTGCCGGACTCGGAGCTTGACGCGGGGAGGTTGGCGGAGTCCGTCGCCCGACTCCTCGACGCAGAGACGAACGCCAGGATGCGGAAGGCGGCGCTGGGCTTGGCTCGACCGGACGCGACCGACCGCATCGCCGATGTCGTAGTAGAATTGGTCGCCGCTCGCAGAGCGCGTGCCAGCAGACCATCATGACTGGATCAGCCATCGACACCACCACCATCGCAGCGCCTGAAGGGCTGCAGAGCATCCACTTCATCGGGATCGGCGGAGCCGGCATGAGCGGTATCGCCATGGTCCTCCGCAGCCGGGGCTACGAAGTCACGGGGTCCGATCTGAAGGCCTCCCGGTACACGGCGCTGGTCGAGCAGGCCGGTGTTCCGGTGAGAATCGGCCACAGGGCCGCCAATCTCGACCACCCCGACGTGGTGGTCATCTC
>JAFGIH010000574.1 GCA_016929985.1 Thermoleophilia bacterium
GGCCAGCACCGGCACGCTTTCCGCCTCCAGCAGGTCGAAATAGGTCTGCCCAGGCGGTTCGAGCGAGAAGTCGCGCCGGTCTTTGGTGCGGGCGAACGCGCCGGCGGGGCCTTCGAACGGCCGCGCGATCACTCTTGCCACAGCGTGCTCACCGCGAAGAAGGTCCCGCGCAGCCCGGCACCACGAGTACAGCAGCTCGAGTGGCACGACATCCACGTGGGCTGCGATCTGGAACACGCTGTCCGCCGACGTATAGATGATCGGCCGGCCTGTCTTCAGGTGCTCCTCACCCAGCTCCGCGATGATGGCGGTGCCCGACGCGGCCACGTTCCCGAGGATGCCTCGTCCGACGCGCTCGCTGAAGGCGACGATGACATCCGGCGGAAACCCGTTGGGATAGGTCGGGAAGGGCAGACTACTCACCAGGCCCATGTGTTCCCAGTGGCCCACCGTGGTGTCTTTGCCGGCGGAACGCTCGGCAAGCCGACCGGGCAGACAGAGAGGCTCCTTGGCCGGAGGTACGCCCTGTATGGGGATGATATTGCCCAGACCACAGCGCTCCAAAAACGGCAACCGAAGAGGCACGACGCGGCTCAGATTGCCGAGCGTGTCGGAACCGGCGTCACCGTATGCCGAGGCGTCGGGCAACGCACCCACGCCTACCCCATCTAGAACGATGAAGACGAAACGGCCTGCCACCGGCTACTCCGCCCGGGCGCGCGGATGGGCTTCGCGATAGATCTTCTGCAGGTGTGCGGCGGTGACATGGGTGTAGATCTGCGTGGTGGAGAGATCGGCGTGACCGAGCATCTCCTGCACCGCGCGCAGGTCGGCTCCCCCCTCCAGGAGGTGGGTGGCGAAGGAGTGCCGGAGCGTGTGTGCCGAGACGTCGTCCGGCAGGCCGGCCTCGTGCACGTAGTGCTTGATGATCTGGTGCAGACCCTGGCGCGACATCCGCCGTCCCCGGCTGTTCAAGAACAGTTCGGGAGCCTTCAGCCTGCCTGCCCCACCCAGAGCCGGCCGGCCCCGCTCGTTGTAGATGCGCAGGGCCTCGCAGGCCTTCCGGCCCAACGGCACCACCCGTTCTTTGTCGCCCTTGCCGATGGTGCGCACGAAGCCGACCTCCAGGTCGAGATCTTGCAACCGCAGCCCCAAGACCTCAGAAGCCCGCAATCCAGCGCCGTACAGCGTCTCCAGAAGCGCCCGATCGCGCAGCCCACGCGGGTCGGCCTTGGGGAGCATCAGCAGACTCTCCACTTCCTGGACGGTCAGAACGCGGGGCAGGCGAGAATCCATCCGAGGCCCCGCCAGGCTTCTGGAGGGGTCAGATGTCAGCGTCCCTTCGATGACGGCCCCCTTGTAGAAGGAGCGGATGGCCGCGGTCTTGCGCGCCCGCGTAGAGGGACGCCACACCCCCTCGGCCAAGAACGCGCGGATGTCCTCGGCTGAGGCGGACTGCAGTGAGACCCCTTTGGCCGCAAGGTAGGCGGCGAACTGCTCCAGGTCGCGGCCGTATGCCTCCACCGTTCGTTCCGAGAGCCCCTTCTGGAGACGGAGCATCCGTAGATGGGAGTACAGCAGAGGATCCTGACCGGGCGGGACAGACATGAACGCAGGGCGCCGGAGCCCGCTACGTGTACTCGATGGGCAGTACGTATTCGAGGGGAAAATAGGGATTGCCGGTGGCATCCGCCACCTCGCGGAGCGTGACTTTCCCCTCCATGACGTTCACCCCGCGGGCCAAGGTGGGATCGGAGCGGGCGGCCGCCACCACTCCCTTCTCCGCCACTGCCAGGATGTAGGGCAGCGTCACATTCGTCAGCGCGAGCGTAGAGGTGATGGGCACCACGCCGGCCATGTTGTCCACGCAGTAGTGGATGATCCCGTGCTTGACGTACGTGGGCTCCCGGTGGGTCGTGATGCGCGACGTCGCTACGCACCCGCCTTGGTCGACGCTCAGATCGACGATGACCGAGCCGGCCTGCATCTCCTGCACGACGGCCTCAGGCACCAGTAACGGGGTCTTGGCGCCGGACACGAGGATGGCGCCGATGACGAGGTCCGCCCTGGCCACCTCCTCATCGATGGTCAGTTGATTGCTATGGAGAGTCTGCACGCCGGGGTGCTGCCGCTCCATCTCGGCCAGGGCGTCGACGTCGATATCGAGGATCTTGGTGTGGGCGCCCATGCCCGCCGCGATGACCGCTGCGTTGCGGCCGGCCGTGCCGGCGCCCAGGATGACCACATTCGCCGCCTTGACCCCCGTGGCTCCCCCCAGCAACTTGCCCTTGCCTCCACTCATCCGTTCCAGGAAGTTGGCTCCCACCTGGGGCGCCAGCCGGCCCGCGATCTCGCTCATGGGCGCTAACAGGGGCTTTCGTCCATCCGCCGTCTCGACCGTCTCGTACGCGAGTGACGTCGCCCCGCTGTCGACGAGGGCCCTGGTGAGGTCGGGGTCCGGAGCCAGATGCAGATAGGTGAAGAGGATGTGCCGCGGCTCCAGCCTGGAGTACTCCTCTTTGAGCGGCTCCTTCACCTTCACGATGAGATCGGCCTGGGAGAACACCGACGCTGCATCCGGCACGATACGCGCCCCCGCGCCGACGTAGGCCTCATCGGAGAAAGACGAACCCTCGCCCGCTCCCCGTTGCACGAGCACCTCGTGGCCTTTAGCCGCAAGTTCCCTGGTCCCAGCCGGGGTCAGGGCGACGCGGTACTCCTCCTCGCGGATCTCGGTGGGCACCCCTATTCGCATCTCAGCCCTCCATGGTCTCCAGCGGGTCGCCGATCACCGCGTGTCTGAGGAGGCACAGGGTAGCCAGGGTCTTCGCGTCCTCCACGACGTGCAGAGAGGCGAACAGGTCCGACAAATCGTACCGTATCACGGACAGGTCTTCGTCGTCATCAGGGTCGCGCTCGACAGGCGTCAAGTCCCGCGCCAGGAAGGCATACAGACGCTCGTTGGCGAACCCCGGGGACGAGCAGAAGGCGCCAAGAGGGGTCCAGAGCCGTGCTTCCAGCCCCACTTCCTCGCGCAACTCCCGCTGGGCCGCGGCCAGCGGTTCTTCACCCGGCTCCAGCCCGCCGGCCGGCAGTTCCAGGAGGTACTGACCGATAGCATGGCGATACTGCCTGACAAGGTAAACGCATCCCTGTCCATCCACGGCCGCCATGACGACCGCCCCGGGATGGTCGACCACCTCGCGAGTCGCGAGGCGCCCCTCAGAGAGCTCGATCTGGTCGACACGCATGCTGATCAGTTTGCCCTCATAGACCACCCGGGAGCTGACCACCGTGGGGATCTCGGGATCAGGCGCCGCAGTGGGTCCCGTGCCGGCCTGTTCGTTCATGGTTCACGCTCGCTGGTGCGTTGCGCCGGCGCGTACTCAGGAGCAGAGCGGATCAACCCCAAGACGAGCGCACACAGCTTCTCCAGGTCGTCGAGAGCCAGGAACTCCTCCGAGCTATGCACGCTCATCATGCCGATGCTGAGATTGAGGGTAGGCAGGCCTCGTGCGTTCAGTATGTTGGCATCCGAGCCTCCACCTGCAGTGTAGACGCGGGCCTCGATGCCGAGGGCCGAGAGTGCATCCTTGCCCAGGCGCAGTGCGGGTGACCGAGGCGTCAGCGAGAAGGCCGGGAACTCGGTGGAGAGATCGACCTCCACATCCACACCGGTCTCAGCGGCGGCGCTGTGGACGGCGTGCACCATCGCAGACGCCACTTCCGCCAGCCTCTCCTCGTCGTGACCTCTGCATTCCCCCTCTAGGGTGCAGACCTCAGGCACTATGTTCGTGGCGACGCCGCCGCGTATCACACCTATGTTCGCGCTCGTCTCCTTGTCCAGCCTGCCGAGCTCCATGGCCGCGAGCGCCTTTCCCGCGGCGTGTATGGCGCTCCTGCCCCGCTCCGGTTCGACACCTGCATGGGCGGCTCGCCCTCGGAAAGTCGCCCGCAGGGTCTTCATGCTGGGCGCCTTGGCCACTATCCCCCCGACGGGTCCGGACGCGTCGAGCACCGCCCCGAGGGGACTCCTGAGGATGGTCTCGCCAAAGAGCTTGATACCCAGCAGCCCCTGCTCCTCCGACACCGAGAACAGCAGTTCGTATGTCGGAAAGGGCCCACCGGACGACTTCAGCAGTTCGGTCGCATGCAGCACCGCC
>JAFGIH010000575.1 GCA_016929985.1 Thermoleophilia bacterium
ATGGGCACGATATCGGTCATGCGCTTGGCCCGGTCGGACACGAGCGGCGCGAGCGCCAGGTACCAGTCGTGCCGTTTCTCCAGATCACGCGCGGGCGCAAGGCCTGCCTCTTGGATCCAGGGGAACATGCGGGCCACGAAGGTCTCACGGTCGAGCTCTCGTATGTAGACACCGTTCATCCATTCGAGCTTCTCGAAGTCGAACACGGCTGGGCTCGTGGAGATGCGCTCAAGGGAGAAGTTTGCCTTCAGCATATCGGCCGGGATCACCGTGGTCTCACCATCGAGAGACCACCCAAGTAGAGCGAGATGATTGAGTAGCGCTTCCGGTAGATAACCCTCGTCGCGAAATGCCTCTACTGATGTCGCGCCGTGACGTTTCGAGAGCTTCTTGCCGTCGGTGCCCCAGATCATGGAGAGGTGGGCGAACATCGGCACAGGCCGGCCGAGGGCCTCGTAGACCAGGATCTGGCGGGGAGTGTTGGACAGATGGTCGTCGCCGCGGATGACGTGCGTTATCTCCATGTCGGCATCGTCGACCACGGTGGCGAAGTTATAGGTGGGAGTGCCGTCCGCGCGTACGAGCACATAGTCGTCCATGGCGCTCCCGTGGAAGACGGTCTCGCCGCGGACGGCATCGGGCACCACGATGTCGCCCCGGTTCTCCGGTACCGCCAACCGCCACACGTGGGGTTCCCCGGCTGCGATGCGCACGGCGGCCTTCGCCGGGTCGAGTCGCCGGCAGGTGCGGTCGTAGCCACTGACGCTGCCCTCCGCGCCGGCCTGCCCGGCGCGCACCGATGCTCGTTTGGCCTCGAGCTCCTCGGAGGAGCAGAAGCAGGGGTAGGCGCTACCATTCGCCTTCATGCGTTCCAGAGCTGCTGTGTAGTTTGCGGCCCGCTCTGTCTGGAAGTACGGGCCGTAAGGACCGCCGACTCCCGGCCCCTCATCCCAGTCGATGCCCAGCCAGGTGAGCGAGCGGAGTATTTGCTCCGTGTTCTCCGCGATGGAACGGCCGGGATCGGTATCGTCGATGCGTAGTACAAAACTGCCGCCGGTGCGGCGGGCGAATGCCCAGTTGTAGATGGCCGTGCGGGCACCACCTACATGAAGAGCCCCGGTCGGACTCGGGGCAAAGCGAACGCGGACTCTATCAGACATGGGTCCTTCCTCGGACTCTCGGGTCAACCAACTATACCGTCAAACTCGCACGGAGAATGCGTCTCGCTCTATGATAACTAGTAGCACACGTCAATCGTCATCGCGGGAGGCTCAAAATGGGGTATTTCAGCATTCTTGGGGCGATACCGGGGTTCTTCATCAGCTCGCTTCTGGTATGGGCGCTATGGAACCCGGTAGCCCGCAGAGTCGGATGGGACCTTGACATCACCTACGTGCAGGCCATGCTGGTCACGATCTTCCTATGGCTGGCTGTGGCGCCGCTGGCCACCGTAAGGCAGGCGAAGAAGAAATAGGCGGGGTCCGCGGCCCGGCCGGCCCGCGTCGAGGGGCGGCACCCGATCTCGGGGTCAGGTGCGGAAGTTCAGGGTGCTGCTGAGCGGACCCTCGTGGCTGGTGGTGTGCTCGAAGCCGGCGGCGGTCGCCATCCCGATAACGTCTGGCGACGGCAGGGAATGAGGGACGAAGGTCATGCGCTCGGTCAGCGAGAGCGTGCCGCCAGGATGCAGGACTCTTCGGATCTCGGATAGGGCGTCGGCCGGCGCGGGGATTTCGCCCAAGACGGCAACCAAGAAGACAACATCCACGGAGCCCGCCGGTAGCGGCAGGGAGATGGCGTCGCCCTGGAGATACTCGACATTGGTCAGTCCGGCGCGTCGCACGCGTTCTTTGGCCATGGCCAGCATCTCCGGCTGGATGTCTACCAGCGTGAGTCTGCCCTGCGGCACCGCCTTCGCTACTGCGACGCTGTAGTAGCCGGGACCGGGGCCGATCTCAAGCACCTGGGAATCAGGTCTGAGGCCCAGGCGCTTCACCAACCGGCCGGGGGACAAGATCAGGCTTCGTAGCGGGTTCAGAAGATGCGCGGCTTCCGTAGCCGGCATCGGGCCTGAGCCATAGTGTGTTCCGTGTGAGCCCATCTGCGCTGGCCTCGCTCTCCGGAGGTCTATTGCGTAGTCTCAGCCTCCACAAGGCCGTCCACGTTGTACTTCCTGCGGAGCGCCGGCTTGTCGATCTTGCCGGTCGCGTTGCGCGGCACATCGTCGAAGATGATCTTGCGCGGCCGCTTGTAGCGAGGAAGGTCTGCACAGAACTCCATGATCTGCTCCTCGGTGCAATGGTGGCCGCGTTTGAGCTGTATGACCGCCGCGGCGATCTCACCGAGGCGCTTGTCGGGCAGGCCGATGACCGCCACATCCTTGATGGCGTCGTTGTGATGCAGAAAGTCCTCCACCTGGACAGGGTAGATGTTCTCGCCGCCGCTGATGATGACGTCCTTCTTGCGGTCGACGAGGTATATGAAGCCGTCTTCGTCTTCCCGCGCCATATCGCCCGTCAAGAGCCAGCCGTCGCGCAGCACGGATTCGGTGGCCTCGGGGTCGTTGAAATAACACTTCATGACTCCCGGCCCTCTTACGGCCAGCTCACCCACTTCACCCGGGGCGACCGGCTCACCGGATTCCGTCATGATCTGCGTCTCCCACAGATGGCCGGCCTTGCCGATGGCGCCCACTTTGTGGACGTTTTCCACCCCTAAGTGTACGCAGCCGGGGCCTACAGACTCGGTCAGACCGTAGTCGGTGTCGTATTGGTGATGGGGGAAATGCTCAAGCCAACGGTGCACCAAGCTGGGCGGGACCGGCTGAGCTCCCATATGCATGAGTCGCAGTTGATCGAGTCGATAGTCGCCTAGTCTGACATCCCCACGGTCGACGGCTTCCAGTATGTCTTGAGCCCAGGGGACGAGCAGCCATATGAGAGTGACCTGCTCTTCGGAGATGGTCTGGAGTATCCATTCCGGTTTCGTTCCTCGCAAGAGGACGCCTTTGCTGCCGGCTAGGAGACTCCCGAACCAATGCATCTTGCCACCCGTATGGTAGAGCGGGGCGATGCACAAGAAGTTGTCTTCGCGGTCTTGCGCGTGATGCGCCTGCTCGACGATG